>JAISBS010000060.1 GCA_031266075.1 Treponema sp. | reverse complement strand
GCGGAACAGCTTGCCGCGGACCTGCCCAATTCCTTTATCCCCCAGCAGTTCAACAATTTATCCAACCCCAGGGCCCACAAAATAAGCACCGGCCCCGAAATCTGGCGGGACACCGAAGGCCGGGTGGATATTCTGGTGGGCGGGGTCGGTACAGGCGGTACGATCAGCGGGGCCGGGGACGCGCTAAAGGCCCTGAAAAAGGAACTCTACGTGGTAGCGGTGGAACCCGCCGGTTCGCCGGTACTTTCCGGGGGAACACCGGGCCCCCACAAGATACAGGGCATCGGCGCGGGTTTTACTCCCGCCACCTACAACTCCAAAATCGTGGACGAAATTATCCAGGTCAGGGACGAAGACGCCTTTGCCGCCTCGCGGCTGTTGGCAAAAACCGAGGGGCTCGTGGTGGGCATTTCTTCCGGCGCGGCGGCGGCAGCGGCGGTATTAGTGGCCACAAGACCGGAGAACACCGGAAAACTGCTGGTGGTGATCCTTCCCGATGCGGGGGAGCGGTATCTGTCAACCGCCCTGTATCCGGAACCTGAAACAGGCGCATAGCCTGTTTCAATAGGGACGAAGACCCGTGCAAAGAGAGGTGGTATATGAATGCGTTACAGGAACCGGTTGATGTATCCGGGCGGCGGGACAAACCAAAGGCCCGGACGGGGGCTGCCGGGACGGAATGTGCCGGAACGGGGCAGGCCAAGATCGAATTGCGGAATCTGCGGCAGGTTTTTTACGTCAAAAACCGGGGAAGCCGGAAGCTGGAAGAATTTACCGCGCTGGAGGATTTTTCACTGGATGTTGATCAGGGGGAATTCGTAACCATTGTGGGCCCCTCGGGCTGCGGAAAATCCACCCTGCTGGACATTGTGTCCGGGCTGGTTCCGCCAAAGTCTGGAGAGATCATCATCAACGGGCGGCGCATCACCGGGCCCGCGCTGGACCGGGGCTTTATCATGCAGGGCTACGCACTGCTCCCCTGGCGGACCGTGCGGAAAAATATCGCCTACGGCCTTGAGGTAAAGCATATCCCCTTTCGGGAACGGCCCAGGATCATCCAAAAATATATCCGGCTGGTGGGTCTTGAAGGTTTTGAAGAACGCTACCCCAATGAGCTCTCCGGAGGGATGCGCCAGCGGGTCGCTATCGCCCGGTCGCTGGCCTACGATCCTGAACTTTTGCTCATGGACGAGCCCTTTTCGGCGGTGGACGCCCAGACCCGGGAAACCCTGCAGGACGAACTTTTGCGGATCTGGGAAAAGACCCGGAAGACCATCATATTTATCACCCACAGCATTGACGAAGCGGTTCTGCTGGCGGACCGGGTGGTGGTGATGACTGCCAGCCCCGGACGGGTGAAAAAAATTATCCCCATTAACCTGCCCCGCCCAAGGACCGCAGCGGATATGCGGGTCTCCGCGGATTTCCCGTGGATAACCCACAGTATATGGGAACTTTTGCAGAACGGCGGTTCCGGGGAGGAGCGCCAATTACCGGGGGATGGACGCAGCGTAGCCGGCGAGATCGCGCCGGACACGGTGTTATAAAATTTTTTACAGGAAGCTGTTTCATCGAACCGGAGCTTCGCGCCAGCCGGGTTTTGAAACAAGCTCCTGGAAAAAACGGTCAAAAAATTTTTACGGCATCAGGAGGTTTTAGTATGCCAAAAAAAACAATGGAGAAGTTTTTGTTTGCCGCCGCCATTTTGACGGCCCTGGCGCTGGGCGGGTGCGGGGGTGAAAAAAGCCCGAAAACCGCGGGACAGGACGGCAGAAACGCTGAGGGGTATTTTGTCCTCCGGGCGGTGAATCCTTTAAATGCCAATGAGACGCCCGTTGGTCATGTGCTGGGGTTCTTCCGGGAAGAGGGTATCGAAATCGAATTCATCGGCACAACGGAGAAAGGGGTTACGGACTTTCAACTGCTGGACATGAAACAGATTGATTTTGCCGCCAGCGGGCATCCGCCGGAGCTGGCCCGGGCCATACTGACGGGGGCAAAACTCAAGGCCGTGGCCAGCGGAATGGTGGACAACCCCGATATTCCCCATGTCCGGTATCTTGTCCGGGAGGACAGCCCCATCAAAACGCTGGACGACATTGTGGGGAAAAAAGTGGGGCTTAGGTCAGTAGGAGCCTGCCAAAACGGCTATCTTCAGTACTACCTGAAAAACCGGGGGCTTGATCCCGAGGGCGTTGAATTTATCATCTTCGGATCGCCGGGTTTGGCGGAGCAGTCGATTTCTTTGGGCGTTACCGATCTTGTCGCCGGCCATCCGCCCTATGCCGAAAAAGTTTTTGCCGCCGGCGGCGTCAGAGAGGTGGCCCGATCCTGGGATATTTTTCACAGTCCCGGAGCCGGGGTATCCATCCGTTCAGTCAGGGAGGAATTAATAGAACAACACCCGGAAGTAGTTCAGGGGCTGGTAAACGCCCTGTATAAAACCCGGCTCTGGATGAATGCCCATCCGGAAGAAACAAAAGACGTACTGGCGGAATGGATTGGCATTGAAAAAGGGGATTTGAGTACCTTCTGGTATGATCCCAACAAAAACATCGATCCATCCTACATTGACAAGTGGTTTGAAATTTCTGAAGATTTGGATTTATGGAAACACGGCGACATATACCCGGAGGACATCTACACCAATGCGTTTGTGCCCAAAGACATCGACGAAGACTGGGCAAAACGATAGGAAGGCATCTATGGCAAAACGGATCATCATTGTCAATTCGCCCGAACCGGCAACTCCCTGGACGCAGTTTCTGAACCGTCTGGGAACTGCCGGCTTTCGCTCCCTGTCCATTCTGACCTTTATTGCGGTTTGGGAAATTGTTGGCCGTACCGGAATCATAAACGCCAGATTTTTCCCCCCTTTCTCAAAGGTCTTTCTCGCCCTCGGAGATTTGGCGATAAGCGGGACCCTATACAAGCACGTATCAATCAGCCTGCAGCGGGCTCTTACCGGTTATACAATGGGCTTGTGTTTTGCCATCCCGCTGGGGATCGCCATCGGCGTGTTCCGGCGCTTTGAACAGTTCATAAACCCTCTGCTGCAGTTGTTCAGAAACCTTTCGGTTTTTTCCCTGCTCCCGGTGTTCATACTGCTCTTCGGCATCGGCGAAACCTCGAAGATCGCGGTGATCTTCTGGGGGGTGCTGTGGAACGTGCTGTTGAATACGGTGGCGGGGGTGAAGAACGTGGACATTACCCTGATCAAGGGCGCCCGGGCCATGGGAACCGGACAGATACGCCTTTTTGCCACCGTCATTCTGCCCGGCGCACTCCCCCATATTTTCAGCGGTATGCGGATAAGCGCCACTACCTCGATTATCATCCTTATCGCCGCCGAAATGCTGGGGGCCGGACGGGGCCTCGGTTTCGCCCTGCATTTTTACGAAGCCAACATGATGATCCCCCAGATGTACGGCATCATTATTGTGATGGCTATTCTGGGCCTGACTTTGAATTTTATCCTCGAAGGGGTGGAAAAACGCAGCTTCCGCTGGCGGCGCAATATCGGTGATTAGACTTGTTCAACAAACAAACGGCGGCCCGCGCCTTTCAAGGTTTTGGGCCGCCTCCTTTTGCGGGGTTTCCGGAGCTTCCCTTAATTCCGCCGGGAGCCGCGCCGGTCCGGGTTGTCCCGACCCTGGTTGTTCCAACTCTGGTTGTCCCGACCCTGGCCGTTCCGGCCCTGGTTGTTCCGGCCCTGGTTGTCCCAGCCCTGGCGGTGATGACCGGGATCTCTACCCCTATAGCCGGGCCCCCTGTCCCCATAGCCGGGATCACCGCCATGGAACCGGAAATTCCCGGGGTGGGAAAAATTGTTCCGGGGTCCGTCGCCGGGGCGGGAGAACGCTTCCACCGGAGGGGCCAGATCGTAACTTTTTCCGCCGAGCTGCATCGCGACGACCCGGAATATCTTTGCCCCGGACAGCCGGGGAGACTCGAAAGCGTAGCCGGTCAGACTTACCGCCGCTCCTTCCCTGAGGCCCTCAATAAAGCCGATAAACCGGTTGAGCCCCCGTACATAGTAGCGAAGGCCGCCGCTCTCAAGGCTTATCATCCCGCGGCTGATCCCCAGGTTCCCGCTGATCGTTTCCTGCGCCGGGGGCGCAAAACCCTTTTCGGCATCCGGGCCCGGCCTGTTTCCGGTTTGGGCGGATACGGCGCCCACCGCCGCCAGAACGCAAAGGGCCGCAAGCATCATTCTTTTCATCATAAACGCTCCTGTATGTTTTTCTGCTGAAATAAAAGCTGTTCCGTCGAACCGGCATCGTCTTCAGTTTCCGAAACAGCAGCCATGGATTTATATTGCAATTTTCGTGCCAAGTGGAGAAATTCCCGCTAAAATATTTCGGCCTCCTGGTTGTCTTGTAATGATGAAGCTGTTCCAAAACTTCAGTTTTTGGAACAGCTCATATCAAGGAGAAAAATGATGAAAAAGACAAGCCGGCTGGATAAAATCCGAACGCCCTATATTTGGGCGAACCATGGCCGGTGCATAGCCTGTTGGGACTGTATTGATTCCTGCCCAAAAAGGGTTATCGGGAAGGTCGATTTTTTATGGCATAAGCACATTGTGATCAAAAACGCGGAGGCCTGCACGGGTTGTAAAAAGTGTATTTGGGTTTGCCCCCGGCAGGTGTTCAGCGAAAAAACGCCCGATCTGCGGCGGCTCCTGCCGGTAAAAAACGGAACGGGTTTCTTTTAGGCAGCGAGGGGTTCGCCCGCCGGGTAAAATTTACCCAGGCCCGGTAAAAAAGGTTCCACTTTGCCGCGTCTTCACCTGGGCGCGTACGACCAGCTAAAGCTGGTCTACCGTTGTTTATGCGCTGCCGTTGGTGTGCACTGGCGCGTACGACCAGCTAAAGCTGGTCTACCGTTGTTTATGCGTTGCCGTTGGTGTGCGCCTGGCGTGTGTTACCGGTATCCCAGAACAGCCTGCGGCTGCTCTTGTTCGTCTGGCGTGTGTTACCGGTATCAATAACAGCCTGCGGCTGCTCTTGTGCGCCAGGGGGGAAGGCCGGGACCTTGGCCCGGCCGCAGGGGGCGCCCAATAAAACAGGCGAAATATTGAGCCTGTTCAACGTACAGGTAACACGGCGCCCCCCTAACAGCGGTAATAACACCCACCTAGGGGGTAGCGGAAGACTTGTTGCTGGCGCAACAAGTCTTTAAGGAGTTTTGCAAAGCAAAACTCCACACCTAATGCAACAAGGCTGGAGCTTAGGGGGGGCCAGAATAAGGGCTGCGGCTACACAAAAACAGTACGGAAAGTGGCCCCCCCTTCTCCTTAAGCCCTGAAATATCTATTCCGCACTGCGGCCTTTTCGGGGCTCCCGCCATGTTGCGGTTATTCTCTCAATATACTTCCGTATTTCTGCCCGGGGTGTCTTTCTTGGCACGGTTCTTGCATACTTATTGGCAAGGAGCTTCCATGAAAGCGCGTGTTCCGGTTTTGTTGCTGACGGGGCTGGTTCTTTTTGGCTGCGGGGGACGGCAGCCGGGGACCAGGTCTTACGAAATGACGGTTCTCCGCCGGGGAACGCTGGAAAAGACGGTTTCTTCCAGCGGGACTTTGAATCCGGTTTCCACTGTTAAGGTGCTGCCCCGGATGAGCGGCAAGGTGGAGAAGATTTATGTGGATTACAATGACGCGGTGAACCGGGGGGATGTGCTGGCGGAACTGAATACCGATATGCTCAGGCTCCAGCGGGAGCAGCAGCTTGCCCAGGTGGTGAAAAGCCGGGCCAACTACGAACTCCAGCGGATCAATTACCGGAATCAGGAGACGCTGGCGGAAAAAAATCTTATCTCCGAGTACGAGCTGAAGACCGGGAAAACGACGCTGGATATTCAGGGGGCGGAGCTGGCCGCGGCTGAGGCGAATCTTAAGGCTATTGAGACGGAGATCAACCAGTACGCTTTTATCACCTCGCCTATTGACGGGATTGTGCTGGAACGGACTATCACGGTGGGAGATACGGTGGTGGACAGTTCCAGTAGCAACTCGTCCAGCATTTTTACGCTGGCGGAAAATCTCCGGGAAATGCTGATTGAGTCCTGGGTGGGGGAACTGGACATTGCGTCCATTCAACAGGGGCAGGAGGTGCGCTTTACGCTGGAAGCCCTGCCGGGCCGGGATTTCACCGGGTCGGTGGAGAGCAAGCGGCTTTTGCCTTCGGTGCAGGACAATGTGGTTTCCTACAATGTCATTATCGCCGTGGATAATCAGGACGGTTCCTTGCTGCCGGGGATGACCTGCTCGGTGGAGTTTATCGAGGAGCGGCGGGAGAATGTCCTGGTGGTTCCCAATGCCGCCCTCCGGTACGCGCCCACATCCTTTAGCGCGGGGGAAATTGAGGAGGCGGTGTTTCAGGCCGGCCTGGCGGGAATGGATGAGGAGCGGCGGGCCGCGGCGATTGCGGCCCGGACGGAGGCGCAAAAGGCTCAAGCGCCGGGGCAGAATAACCGGAGCGGCCAGACGGGGACGGGTCTCGCGGGGCTGCTGGCGCCCATGCCCGGCGGGCGGATGGGGCCTCCGGGCGCGGGCGGCCCGGGTGGTCAGCGGGGAACCGGCGCGGGCGGGGGTTCCGGTATGAGCGCGGGCCGGGCCGGGGTGTCCGGGGAGGGCCGGGAAGCCGCCCGGCTGGGGACGCTCTGGTTCATGGGCGAAAACGGCAAGCCCGCGTGTCTCCGGGTCCGGGTGGGGATCAGCGATGGTTCCTACACGGAGGTTCAGGCCCTGGGCCCTGGGGAGCCTGAGGAATTTGAGGGCCGGGAGATCATCCTCCGGGAGCGGATCTGATGGCGGTGATAGAACTGCGGGAGATCACCCGCTTTTACCGGCTTGGGGGCGGACAGGGCGGCGACATTCTGGTTCACGCCCTCCGGGGTCTGAATTTTTTCGCGGACGCCGGGGAGTTTGTCTCAATTATGGGTCCCTCGGGTTCGGGAAAATCGACGCTGATGAATATCCTCGGCTGCCTGGACAAACCCAGCGGCGGCAGTTACCTCCTCGACGGCATTGAGACCGCCAGTTCCGGCTCCGACGAATTTGCCCTGATCAGAAACCGGAAGATCGGTTTTGTGTTTCAGGCATTCAATCTGCTGGCCCGGACTACGGCCCTTGAAAACGTGGAGCTTCCCCTGTTTTACGCACGGCCTCCCAATGGCGGACGGCCTGCCGGGGCGCGGCGGGAATCCGGGGGCGCCGCGAAACGCCGGGAACGGGCCGCAGCCTGCCTGCGGGAAGTGGGGCTGGAAGAACGCATGGGCCACCTTCCCTCCCAGCTTTCCGGCGGCCAGCAGCAGCGGGTGGCTATTGCCCGGGCCATGGTCAATGATCCGGCCTTTATTCTGGCTGATGAACCTACGGGGAATCTGGACTCGGAAATGACGCTGGAGATCATGTCCCTTTTCCAGAACCTGAACCGCCGGGGAAAGACGATCATCATGGTAACCCACGAACCGGAACTGGCGGCCTATACCAAACGGATCATCACCCTCCGGGACGGCGAACTGGTATCGGACAAGGCTATTCAACAGAAGGAGTTGCCGTGAATCTCTTTGAATTGCTCCATACCTGTTTCAGGAATATTTTCCGCAACCGGATGCGGAGCCTTTTGACCTCGCTGGGGATCATCATCGGGGTCGGGTCGGTGATCGTCATGGTCGCCGTGGGGGAAGGGGCCCAGCGATCCATCGAGGCGCGGATCGCCGCTATGGGCACCAACCTGATCCAGGTCATGCCCCGGCGGATGATGATGATGCGGATGGGATCCGGCCAAACCGCCGGAGCCTTTTCCCGGCCCAACCGGATCACCAAATCGGATGAACGGAAAATTCGGGAGGAGTCCAGTTACGCCCAGGCGGTTTCGGGAATCAGCCAGCGGAGCCAGACCGTGGCCGCCGGGGACACCAGTTGGTCCACCACGGTGATGGGTGTGGAGCCGGAATACCTCATCATCCGGGACTGGAACGTATCGGAGGGCTTCTTTTTTGACGACGAAGACGTAAGCAGGCGAAACCAGGTCGCCGTATTGGGGGCCACCGTGGCGGCCCAGCTTTTCGCGGAAATCCCGGAGGCGGAGATTCCAGGCCGCCGGATACGGATCGGATCAAATCAGTTTACCGTAACCGGGATACTCGTCAAGAAAGGGGCCGGCGGCGGCGGGAACGATCAGGACGATGTTATCATGGTTCCCCTGGACACCGCCCTGACCCGGCTCACCAATTCCCGGAACCTCAACTCCATTGCCATCAGCGTGGCCGGCAAATCCTACATGGAAGCGGCCCAGCGGGAAACCACCCTGATACTTCGGGAGGCCCACAAACTCAGGCCCTCGGATACTGCGGATTTTGAAATCTTCAATATGGCCGACATGATCGACATGGCGTCCGAAACATCCCGGAGCCTTACCACCCTCCTGGCCGCCATCGCGGGCGTTTCCCTTATCGTGGGCGGCATAGGCATTATGAACATTATGCTCGTATCAGTTACCGAGCGGACCCGGGAGATCGGCATCCGTATGTCCGTGGGGGCCCGGAAAGGGGACATTCTGCTCCAGTTCCTTTCCGAGGCGATCATCCTGAGTCTCATGGGGGGACTTATCGGCATCCTCCTGGCCTTTGTCATCTGCCGCGTCCTGACGCTGACCGGCATCCCCACTGCCATAAACCCCCTTATCGTGGCCGCCGCCGCCGCCTTCGCCGCCCTCGTCGGCATAGGCTTCGGCTACTACCCCGCCCGGAAAGCCGCGTCCCTCTATCCGATTGACGCCCTGCGATATGAATAAAATGAGGAAGAAAAAGTGAAGATACAAAACGTTTTGTTGATACTTTTTTTCGCGGTGGTTTTTTCCACGCGAGGACTGTACGCGGAGGAAGCCGCAGAAGAAGCGGTGGGAATGGCGGAAGCGGTGGAAACCGCCGAAGAAGCGGCGGGGCTTTCGCGGGAACGGGTTCGGGAACTGGCGCTGGGCCATTCGCGGAGTTTGGCACGCTACGATCTGGCAGTCCGGAGCAGCGTGCTGGACGAACGGGGACAGGAGTTTTCCAATCTGCCATCCCTGTCGCTGGGGGGAAGCGCGTCGGTGAATCTTTGGGATTCCGGTGGCGCGCCCGTAACTACCGGCGACAGTTTCGGGGCGGGGATGAATGTAGGCCTTTCCCAGAGCCTTTTTAACGGAGGCAAGAGCGTAATTTACCGGCAGATCAGCGCCCTGAATACCGGTGCGGCCCGGAAGGACGCGCTGGCCGAATATTTTCGGGTTCTGGATACGGCGGACACGGCCTATTACGGGGTTCTGGAGGCCGCGGCGAATCTGGAGGCTGCGGAGGCCAGCCTGCAAACCGCGGAGATCAGCCTGTCCATGGCGGAAACGCGGTTTCAAAACCGCATGATCCGGGAGGGGGAATATCTGGAGGCCCTGGCGGAAAAAGAATCAAAAGAAAGCGCCCGGAATCAGGCCCGGCGGGATCTGAACCTTAGTAAGGTCCAGCTTAAAAACCTTACAAACCTCAGGGAACTCCCGGCGCTGACGGGAATCGATTTCAGCTACTACGACCATTTAATCCGCCGCCTCTCGGAACTTAACGACGGGGACGTGGCGGCTATCTACGACGTTCTCTGGAAACAGGCGGCGGCCAATAATCCGGGCCTTTCCAAATCGGCGCTGGCCAGTCAAAACGCAGAGAACAACCTGTCCCTGGCGAAACGGGATTACACCCCGACGCTGGGCGCTTCCTTTTCCACGGGCCTTAATTATTCCCCCCAAAACGGCCTTGAGTTTTCCTCGGGCCGCCTGTCCATCAGCGGCAACATTCCCCTGGACTTTTGGGTTACCGCCAACAATGTGGCGAAACGGCAGGCCGCCCGGGATCAGGCGGGGCTGGATTATCTTGATGCGGAAAGCAGCCTGGCCTTTGATCTTCAAAGCGCCCTGCTGGACGCGGTATCCCAGGCGGGGCAGGTGCTGTCCGCCCGGCGGGCTTGCGAATACGCGGAAAAACATTTTGAATACAGTATGGAACTGTACCGGCTGTCCCAGAATTCGGTCTCCGACCTTTCCGCCGCCTCGGCCCTTGTCAGCGGCAACCGGGTTCAGCTTATCCGTTCCCAGTACAGTTTTTTGCGGGGTCTCTCCGCCCTGCGGAGCCTGGGGGCCTTTGGTTCCGAAGCCGAGATGGAAGCGATCCTTGGCGGGTGATTGGAGGATGATATGAAGGGGCCCAAAACCAATATGCCGATCCGCACCTTGTCGGCCATGGCGTCGCTGCTCTGCTGGGCCCTGTTGGCCGTCCTCACCGTGTCCGCCGTTTTTGTCCTCCGGGACCGGGCCCGGCTGATCCGGGACAACGACAACGAACGGATCGTGAACACCCTGTTCACCAGCCTGCGGAACCACAACGACTTCGGCGCGGCGGTGGAATCCACCCCGGCGCTGCGGAACCGGATCGCCGGGATCGCCGTATACGGCGCGGACCTCCGGCCCCTCTACCAGTGGGGGGACGCGCCGCCGGTTTTTGATGAAGACATTCTGGGACAAAAGGCCGGGCCGAACCGTTTTGGCCGCTACACCATCCCCGATCCCAGGGGCCCTTCGGTAAAATTTATTTTATACACCGGCCTGCCGCCCCCGCCCCCGGAACCCCGTGAAAGGGATCACCACAGGATGACGGACCGGAACCGGCAAAACAGCGGCGGCATACGGAGGGACGCGGACGCAACGCCGCAGGACAACCGCCAGCCTTTTCCGCCTGAACGCCGGGGCGCTCCTTTTTTCAACATCCTTGCGGGGGGCAGATATTTGTATATTGATATTTCCCACCCCGCCTACTGGCGGACCCAAACCCTCTCGGCGGTTTTCCTTCCCCTGGCGATTGCCGCCCTGCTGGCCGCCGCGTTTTATTTCCGGTTCTTGTACCTCCGCAACCGGGAATACCGGGAACGGATCGAGGCTCAGCGAAATCTCGTGGTCCTGGGAACCGCGGCCAGCACCCTGGCCCACGAAATCAAAAACCCCCTTCTCTCCATCCGCCTGCAAACGGGGATACTGGAAAAAACCTTTCCCGAAAAGAGCGGTGAAGAAATCGGCCTTATCAACCAGGAAGTTGACCGGCTTTCCGCCCTGGTCTACCGGGTAAACGACTATCTCCGGGAGGCCGCCGGAAACCCGGCCCCCCTCAATCTGTATAACCTGGTGGAAGAAACCTCCCGGCGGCTCTGCGGCAAAAGTATTATCCGGGACAGCTCAATCCGGGAGGCGGAAATCTTCGCCGACCCCGACCGGATCCGCTCGGCCCTGGAAAACATCATCCGCAACGCCCTGGAATCGGGGAGCCCCCCGGAAGAGATTGGCATCTCTATCAGCCGGGGGGTGTCCAGAAAGCCGGCTGCTTCCCGGACACCCCGCATAGCCGCCAACATGAGCGCTGCGGGAAAAACCACCGGGGGCCGGGCCGCGGTGATCATTCAGATCTTTGACCGGGGCGCGGGCATAGAACCCGCCAACCTCAAAGGCGACCCACCCCGGATCTTCGATCCCTTTTTCACCAGCAAAAGCGCCGGCACCGGAATTGGCCTTTCGATCTGCCGGCGGTTCATCGAAGCCGCCGGAGGCTCAATCGTTCTGGAAAACCGGGAGGGCGGCGGCGTATCGGCCACCGTAACTTTCCCCGAATACTGTCCGCCGGAAAATTTTTTTTAACCTCCCTCTTATCGATCCGCTTTTTTGATCTTCCGTTCCTGCGGTTGCGAACCTGCGGTTCGACGAGGTTTTGGCGGCGGTTTGGGCAGGACGCGGCTTTTGCGGCAATCAACAACCCAGGAACCCGTTTCGCGGGGGAGGCAAGCGGACGGGGCATGTTGTTCTTGTAAAGTATTTGACTCAGGGTCCAACCCCTTGGTTCCGCCCCAAGGATCCCCCGCGCAAGCAGGTTCTTGGGTATGGACCCTTCGCAACGAATCAGAAAGCGGGAATGTTCAGACCGAAGATCTGTTTACGCCTTTTTGTCCCGCAGGCCTTCGGGCCAGCAGGCGGATCGGGCTACAGCCGGAACGTTATGCGCCGTTTGTCCTAAAATTTTTGGGGGGGAATTATTGAAAACATGCTTGTCACAATATTGTAAATAATATACATTAAAAATGACAAATGGAAACCCAACCGGAGTTTCCCGGAATTCATTCAAGGATTTGAGTATGAAAATGAAATATGTGATCTGTCTGGTTGGCTTACTGGTATTGGTTGGTCTAAGTGTAAATGCACAACAGCAAGGTGGTGGTTATAAAGGCCCTGGGGCGGTTACCATTACGGTGGCTGAAGCCAAAAATCTTCGTGATGATGCTCCGGTAATATTGCAGGGGAAAATAGAACGTTTTTTGGGTGATGAAAAATATCTGTTTTCAGATGACACGGGAAATATCGTCATCGAAATAGATAATAGAGTATGGGGCGGCCTTTCAGTAGATGAAAATGAAATGGTTGAAATTAACGGAGAAATTGACAGAAAGTTCCGTGGGAATGAGGTGGAAGTAAGAACCATACGAAAAATATAAAAACGCGAAATTTTTTTTGAAGTGCGAATTTTATGGCGAAAAAACTTCGTAAAAAAATATAGTGCGTTATCCCATGAAGAAAATTACACATACGTAATTCGTTATATAATTGAGGTTGTTTCAAAACTTCATTTTTTGGAACAGCCTCAATTTGCAAAAGGTAAACCCCCACCCCTTGCGCGGCGTGAGGCCCAATAACGGCTACCGCGCCGGATCAGGCGGCAGGCCACGCCCCATAGAGCGTGCGAAACTTTGAGCACGTTGACGCTCTACAGCAGCGCGGCGTGAGGCAGATGGGAGGAGAGGCGGGTGGGGCAGG
>JAISBS010000058.1 GCA_031266075.1 Treponema sp. | reverse complement strand
ATCAAACAAATGGCCTGGTCCGAACAATACCTTGAGCGCTTGTTATTCCAATCGGGATTTGTCGATCAAACAGAGGCTTCGGCGCCTATTCCCTGAGAATTTTTAATGCGCTCGCCCTGCGCGAACGGAGCCTGTCGTACTCCGATTTCGGTGATTATACCCGGAAACCAGACCGGTATCGCACGAACCCCGCAAACTTTCGCTTTGGTATCCCCGGTTTTACCCGGATTTCCCTTAGGTTCGGGTGAAAGCAGGAAAACGGGACAGGAAAAAAGCAGAAAAGCCAGGGCAACGGGGCGCCAGAATGGCGCACTACTGTTCGTGATGTTCGGGTGGTTGTGGTTAAATTCTCTCAAATTCTATGAGTCAAGTTTAGAGAGAGGACCGGGGGTGAAAATTCAAGCCGGGAAAAAGCATAGCCTGGTTCCATAACTCAAAGCCTCGTCCAAAAGCGCGTGAAGGCTTTCCAGGGGAGTATCCGCCGTCATGTTATTACCCGCGGCCAGAATAAGGCGGCCGGATTTCCGGTGATAGGTGTCGAACATAAAACGAACTTCCCGGCGTACATCCTCAGGACTGCCGTAGGGTATAATACGCTGCACATCCATACCTGCCCAAATACAAATATCATTACCGAATTGGGCGGCTATTTCCTTTTCATCCATCGTATATTTTTGAATGGGATGGAGAACGTCCAGACCGATTTCTATTAATTCAGGAATAAAGGGCTGGATATTGCCGCAGGCGTGAAGCCAAAAATGCATGCCCAAAAGATGGGTATGTTCAATAAGCTCTTTATAATAGGGTTTAAAGAATTCCCGGAAAACTTCTATGGCAAAAAAAGGCGAACGCTGCATACCGATATCATCACTGGTCCAGATGGCGTCAAGCCCCAATTCATTGCGGCCCCTGGTAATAACGACCTTGTAAAAATCGGTCAGGGCCCGGAATAAACGATGGACCGCTTCGCTGTTTTCGTAAAAATCACAAAGGGCATTTTCCATGCCCCGTATGGACCAGAGCCGCTCAAAAAGCCAATACCACCAGAGCCCCACCCGGTATCTGCCGGTATCCGCCGGCGGATTTTTTATGATAAGCTGCGGATAGTTGGGGTCGGGAAAATCCGCTATGACCCCGTCAAGTTTCGCCCAATCGTCCAGGGCGCTGTTGGCATCCAGGGCGGTCCCCGGGGGGAAAGGATTATCGAAATTCAGCCACCGGTAGGAGGGATCATCCGCCGGGGCGTCAAAAACCTGAGGAATTTTCAGGTGAATTTTTACGATATCACAGGGATACTGATCCAGGATTTCCCGGTATTGGGGAGTTCTCTCCCCAAAGATGTCCGGATTGATCCATTCGTGAACCGCCAGGGGGATACGGCGGGCCGCTCCTTTTCCCGTAATTACTTTTTTGATCTCTTCCCGGCTTAAGGGTTTGTCTAATAACGCCACAATTCTATCCGATAACCCTTACGGGACTGTTATAAAATATTTTGTCCTGGTACGGTATTCATTATAATTACCTTTCCCCGAAAAAGGAAGTGAGGCAATGCGGGGGATTGATCCGTGAAAAAAAAGGCGGTATTGTTTTCCCGTATGGAATCATACGATGCGGTGGCGCGGGACTACGCGGCTGTTTTTGATGATATTGAGCTGCGGATTTTCGAGTGGCCGTGGATACGAAAACTTGTAGCCCGATTCAGGCCCCGTTCCATTTTGGATCTCGGCTGTGGAAACGGGTACCTTTCCCGTGCCTTGGGGGGAATGGCGCCGGAAATATACGCCCTTGAGCCGAGCCCCGTCATGTGTTCTATAGCCCGGAAAAACCTGGGCGGCGCGGTTATACTGCGGCAGGGGGCGGCGGAATCCATGCCCTTTGGGGATCGCGGCTTTGATATGGTTATTTCGCTTTTAAGTTTCCGCTACATGGTATGGGACAGGGCCCTGGATGAAATACACCGGGTGTTAAAAAATGACGGCGTTTTTATTCTGGTGGACCTCTTTGCCGGATCCTTTAATCCCCGTTATCTTCATAAGTATGCCGTATCCTGGGCGGCCGCCGGGATTCAATATGCCGGGAACCGGGAATATTATAAAAAACTACGGATCCTGACGGGGAGTGAAAACTGGCGGCTGATGCTGCGGGAACATCCCAAAAGAGCTGTTGAGGACGCTCAGAAAGCTCTGGCGGAAAAATTTCATATCCAAGGGATTAAACTTTTAAGCGCTGCCCTGAAGGGCAGCATGGTGGGTTTTATATGCAGGAACAAGGCTGTTATCAATTAATGGCGCTGGACTGGGGCATCGGCGGCCTGCCTTTCTTTCAGGCCCTTGGCGCCGCGCTGCCCGGCGCGGATCTGCTGTACCTTTCGGATTCCGGCAGCGTTCCTTACGGGAAACAGAGTTCCGGGGAACTGTACCGGCGTCTGGAGGAAATCGCCGCCCTGTCCGCCGCTCTGGGAACCGGAACCCTGGCCGTGGCCTGCAACGCCATGTCCAGCGTTTTGTCCGTCCCTTGTTCTATTCTGGGCGGCGTGGAGGTGTTCAGTCTGGTTCACACGTTTATCGCCTCGCCGCTGCCCTCGGGCCGCGTTATCGGCCTTATCGGCGGCGTCCGTACCATAAACAGCGGCATTTATCAGAAGGCGCTGGAAGGGGTGGGAAACCGCGTCAGATCCCGCCCAACCCAGGAGCTTTCCGCCCTGATCGAGGCGGGGGATTTTGACGCCGCCCCCGCGTTTTTGGAAAAAACCCTTTCCGCCCTTGGCAATATTGACGCGCTGGTTTTGGCCTGTACCCATTATCCCGCCGTCTCCGCCCTGATAAAAAAGAGAGCCCCGGACCTTGAGATCATAGACCCCGGCGCGGTCCTGCTGGATACCTGCCTCCGGCGGCTTTCCGGCGCGGGGCCTGACCGGGGAGCTGGACAAGGGCAGAACCGGGAGCCCGGCCTGCCGGGACCGGAAAAAACAGGGGGCCGGCGGATCTACCTGACCACCGGCGGCGCGGAACAATCGCGGCGGGCCGCGGAAAGGGCCTTCGGCTTTTCCTGCCTTCCCTTCGTAAAGATAGGGGTGGATCTGAATCCGGCGGATGCAAGGGCATGAATTTCCGGGACGCCCGCGTCATACGGATTATGGATATTGTCCTTGCTCTGGCGCTGCTTCCCTTCGTCCTGTTGGTTTTTATGCTCCTTTCCCTTCCCCAGCTTTGCGTATTCGGAAAGATCCTGTATGTTTCCCCAAGGCTTGGGCGGAAAGGACGGACCTTTACCTATGTTAAACTACAAAGTATGTACGACCGGGAAGACCCTCCGGTCCTTCCGGTTTCTCCGGTCTCCCCCGGCGGGGGGGCGTCCCGCGTTCAGGGCGGCGGAAGGGCCTATCTGGAACGGGAGCGCATTCCCCCTTGGGGCAGATTTTTACGGAGGACCCATTTGGACGAACTTCCGGAGATTTTCTTTATCCTTGTGGGGACCGAAAGTTTTGTGGGGCCCCGGCCCCTGCTGGCTGAACACGCGGCCCTGGTGGATTCCCCGGAACGGCGGATGCTCAAGCCGGGCTGGACGGGGTTTTCCCAGGTTTTTCTGAAACGCCGGAAAATTCTTCCCAGCAGGATACAGCGCCGCCTGGATATACGGCTGGGCCGGGAACTCCGGCCCGCCCTCTACCTGCGGCTTCTGTGCGCCACTATTGCGGTTCCATCCCGGCGTAGCGTATTGAAACCAGGCCCCACGGTACGGGCATACCGGGCGTCCCTTGTTTCCCCAGGTTCCCCGGAGAAGACATCCCATGAGATCGATTAGAATTTTTCTGGCGGCGGCCCTTCTGGTGCGCCTGTCCGCCGGCTTCGTGTACGCGGATAGGGAGGAAGATCTGGCGATCCTGGCGGCCGCCTATCCTGATGTCTTCGAGATCCTGCCAGGGTGGGGGATACGATTCCCCGATGGGACCCTGCTGCCCTACGACGACGGGGAGCAAAAAGACTTCGAGACCCTGCTGGAAAATCCCGATCTTGAAGATATGCTGTCCCTCCGCTATCCCCCGGGCGGAGAGGATGCGGGAAGCCCACCGGCGAAAAATTATGATCCCGGCAGGTTCCGTCCCAACGCCTTTTTCAGGGCCCTCTACGGAAAGGACGAAGGGGAAATACGCGCCGGCCTCAGGGCCGTTCAGTGGATGCCGTCCCTCGGCGGCCCCCGGCTCCTCGTCAGCACCCGTTTCGGCATAGACGAAAAACTGGAACAAATAATCGCCGAACTTGAGGCCCTGGGCCCCGAATACCGGCGCTACCTGATGCCGCCGGGAGGCTCCTTCAACTACCGCCCCATCACGGGAACCGACCGCCTGAGCCCCCATTCCTTCGGGATCGCCGTGGACATAGCAACCGGCCCCAGCCATTACTGGCTCTGGGAACGGACCGGCATCGGAGAGTATAAAAACTCCATCCCCCGCGTCATTGTCGAAATATTTGAAAAGCACGGCTTTATATGGGGCGGCGCCTGGCGCCACTTCGACACCATGCACTTTGAATACCGGCCGGAACTGCTGCTCAAGGCCCG
>JAISBS010000043.1 GCA_031266075.1 Treponema sp. | reverse complement strand
AATCAAGCTGGTAAGGTAGGAGAAAAGGATGAGCGTTTCTGATCCCGTTGCGGATATGCTGACCAAAATCCGGAACGCCGGAATGGCAAAGCATGAAAAGGTTGATATCCCTACCTCGAGACTGAAACTTGAGATCGTCAAAATTCTCAAGACCGAAGGGTATATCAAGAATTTCAAGAAGGCAAACCAGGACGGTTCCAATGTGATCCGGGTTTTCCTGAAATACGATGAAGAAACCGCCCCGATTATTCACGGTATCGAAAAGGTGTCCAAACCGGGACGCCGGGTTTATACGGGGTATAAAAGTATGCCGAGGGTTTACAACGGCTATGGCACCCTGATCGTTTCAACATCGATGGGGGTTACCACCGGGAAAAAGGCCGCCGAGAAAAAAGTCGGCGGCGAGATAATCTGTACGGTCTGGTAAGAGGATAATATGTCGCGTATCGGAAAAATACCGGTCAAGGTTCCCCAGGGGGTCAAGGTGAGCTTTCAGGATGAAGTGATCACTGTGGAAGGCCCCAAGGGAAAATTGACCCAAAAGTATCACCCTGTAATTACCTTTGACGACAAGGGCGGGGAAATCATCGTGGGCAGGGCCAATGAGGAAAAACAGACCATGGCCTTCCACGGGCTTTACCGGAACCTCCTTAACAATATGGTAACGGGGGTTTCGGCGGGTTTCAGCAAGACGCTGATCATCACCGGCGTCGGTTACCGGGCGGAGGTACAGGGAAATATCCTGGTGATGAGCCTGGGGTATTCCAACGATGTTTTTGTGGGAATTCCCGAGGACCTTTCGGTGGCCGCTGACGCCAACGGCAAAGTAGTGGTGAGCGGTATTGATAAACAGCGGGTAGGGGAATTTGCCTCCCAGATTCGCAAGCTCCGGCTGCCTGAACCGTACAAGGGTAAGGGAATCCGGTATGAAGACGAGCAGATCAGACGGAAAGTCGGTAAGTCCGGGGTCAAATGACGAGATTGCTTTGCGATTTCGTCCAGGGAGAAAACCGCGGGGCGATTTTTTCCACGGATTGTTTTTTTCGTGGATTATAGAGGAGTTGGTTGGAAATGTTGCAGAAAATGCTTGAAAAAGACAGGAAACGGCTCAAGCGGAAAGTCCATATCCGCAAGCGCATTTCCGGTACCGCCGGACGGCCCCGGATGACCGTTACCCGGAGCAACCGGGCGCTGTCGATTCAAATTGTTGACGATGCCAAAGGGCATACCCTGGCTTCCGCATCCACGCTGGAGAAGGAGCTTCGGAACATCAAGGTTACGGTGGAAGGGGCCGGGCAGCTGGGGGAAGTGCTGGGAAAACGGCTTCTGGAAAAAAACATCAAGACAGTGGTTTTTGACCGGAACGGGTATTTATATCATGGCGTAATCAAGGCATTGGCCGACGGAACCCGGAAAGCCGGGATTCAGTTCTAGGGGGCGGAATGGAACATTCACGGGATAGAGGCAGGGATCGGGACAGGGATGCCCCGGAAAAGGAATTTGTTGAAAAGCTGGTGAAGCTGAACCGGACCGCCAAGGTCGTCAAGGGAGGCCGGCGCTTTTCCTTTTCCGCCCTCACGGTCATCGGCGACCGGAAGGGCAGGGTGGGCTACGGCTTCGGCAAGGCCAATGACGTGTCCGAGGCGATCCGCAAGAGCGTGGAAAAGGCCAAGCGGAACATGATCCGGCTTCCTGTGAAAAACGGAACCATCCCTCACGAGACCCTGGGGATGTTCAAGTCCTCCCGGGTGCTGTTGAAACCCGCCTGTTCCGGAACGGGGATCATCGCCGGGGGACCTGTCCGGGCCATCATGGAGGCCGGGGGCGTTACCGATGTGTTGAGTAAATCCATCGGCGCTTCCAGCCAGTATAATGTGGTAAAGGCCGCCTTTGACTGCATCAGCAAAATGATGGACGCCAAAACGGTGGCCAAAAACCGGGGCAAGCCCCTGAATGAGTTGTGGGGTTAAAAATGGCGCGGAAGATTCGGATTCGGCTGGTACGGAGTACCATTGGGGCCCTCCCCAAACAGCGGGCCACGGTTCGTTCCCTGGGACTGCGGAAGATCGGTTCTTCCGTTGAACAGGAAGCGAGGCCGGAAATTCTGGGGATGGTCAAAGCGGTTTCCCACCTGGTTTCGGTGGAGGAGCTTCCGACCGCCTGAAGCGGTTGGATGGGAGATACAAATGCACGATTTTGATTTGCACGCCCCCGCGGGCGCCAATAAACGAAAACGGATCATTGGCCGCGGGCAGGGGTCGGGCCGCGGAACCACCGCCGGGAAAGGAAACAAGGGGCAGAAGTCCCGGTCCGGCGGCAAAACCTACGCGGGCTTTGAAGGCGGCCAGATGCCCCTGTACCGACGGCTTGCCCACCGGGGGTTTTCCAATTACCCCTTTAGAAAAGAATACCAGACGGTGAACCTCTCCGCAATCGAAAAAGCCTTTGCGGCCTCCGATACGGTGGATGCGGCGGCGCTGATTAAAAAGGGACTGGTTAAAAAATCTTTGCCCGTAAAGATCCTCGGAAACGGCGAATTGACCAAAAAACTTTCTTTTAAGGTGGCGGCGGTTTCCGCTTCGGCAAAGGAAAAAATCGAAAAAGCCGGGGGCGAGGTTTCGGTGAGCCGCTCCAAAAAGGGCGCCGCGAAAAACAAGACCGGCGCGCCGCAGGCTGGCGGGGACGTGAATGGCTAATCCACTGGTCGGTATTTTCAGGGTTAAAGAACTCCGGGAGCGTGTTTTCTTTACCTCCCTGATGTTGGTGGTATTCCGTATCGGCGCGGTACTTCCCATACCGGGGATCAATGTCCGGGAACTTTCCGCCTATTTTCTTTCCCAGGAGAATACGGGGAACCCCATTGTGGATTACCTGGATTTCTTCGCCGGCGGCGCGTTCTCGAACTTTTCGGTCTTCATGCTGGGGATCATGCCCTATATCTCCATGTCGATCATCATGCAGTTGCTGCTTATCGTGTTTCCCGGCCTGAAAAAAATCTCCCAGGAAGAGGGGGGCCGGAAGCGGATACAGGGGTACCAGCGGATAGGGACGGTAGTGGTCTGTATCATCCAGTCCTTTGCCGTTACCCAGTACGCCCAGAGCATTTCCCGGAGCGTGCCGAACCTCCTCAGTATGGGGATGCTGCCCTTTAGCCTTATCGCCATATTGACCGTTACCACCGGAACCATGTTCCTTATGTGGATTGGGGAGCAGATCACCAAGCGGGGGATCGGGAACGGCATATCCCTTTTGATTTTCGCCGGTATTGTGGCCCGGCTCCCCCAGGCAGTGTGGGAACTGATTGATCAGGTGCGGCAGGGAAACCTGAACCTGGTGTTTGTAATTGTGGTTATCATCATGTTTGTGGCGGTGGTGGCCCTGGTGGTCTTTGAACAACAGGGCCAGCGGAAGATTCCGGTGAATTACGCCAAACGGGTAGTGGGCCGGAAAATGTACGGCGCCCAGAACACCTATATCCCCTTCAAGATCAACCCGTCGGGGGTTATCCCGGTTATCTTTGCCTCGTCGATTTTAACCTTCCCCCTCCAGATCGCCTCGACCATCGGCGGGAACGTAGCCTGGCTGGCGGCGGTTTCCCGGGCCCTGAATCCCCAGGGGATATTCTACAATACCCTGTATGTGCTGTTGATTGTCTTTTTTGCCTACTTCTACACGCAGGTTACGTTAAACCCCATTGAGATCGCCAAGAATATCCGGGAAAACGGCGGTTCCATTCCGGGGATCAGAACGGAGCGGATCGAGGAATACCTGACGAAAATTCTGAACCGGATCGTCCTTCCCGGCTCCCTGTATCTGGCCTTAATCGCGGTTATTCCCACCGTTATCCAGTGGGCCTTTAATTTCCCCTCCTCCATTTCCTACCTTATGGGGGGGACTTCGTTGCTGATTCTGGTAGGGGTGGATCTGGATACCATGAGCCAGGTGGAAGGGCTCCTGAAAATGCACCACCATGAAGGGTTAACCCGGCGGGGGCGGCTCCGGGGGCGGAATTTGTAGGGCCGCCGCCGGTGTTGATTATAACGGATATTTTTTATATGATAACCTTTTAAGGTTTTTAAGGGAGTAATAAGGATGAAAGTCCGGACAAGTGTGAAACCCATCTGCGACAAGTGCAAGGTGATCAAACGGAACGGCGTGATCCGTATCGTTTGTCAGAATCCCAAACATAAGCAGAAACAGGGTTAGGAGAATTTATGGCGCGTCTGGTGGGGGTTGACCTCCCGAATAAACACGTGAACATCGCCTTGACCTATGTCTATGGTATAGGCCGTTCCAGCGCGGAGGAGATCTGCAAAAAGACCAGGATCGATCCCTCCCGGCTTATCAACGATTTGTCCCAGGAAGAACTGAACGAACTGCGGCAGATTATCGAGAGCGATTACAAGGTTGAAGGGCGGCTCCGGACGGAAGTGGCCCTGAACATCAAGCGGCTTATGGATATCGGCTGTTACCGGGGACTGCGGCACCGCAAAGGGCTTCCCCTCCGGGGACAGCGGACCCGGACCAATGCCCGGACCCGGAAGGGTAAAAAGAAGACCGTCGCCGGTAAGAAAAAGTAGGTTGGAGGAACTGTGGCTGCGAATACCAAGAAACGGAAAGAAAAGAAGTCCGTATATGAAGGCAATGTCTATATTCAGGCAACCTTCAATAACACAATCGTAACGATTACCGATCTCATGGGAAATACCGTGTCCTGGGCAAGTTCCGGCGGGTTGAATTTCCGGGGGGCGAAAAAATCAACCCCCTTTGCGGCCCAGACCGTAACCGAGACCGCGGCCCAGAAGGCCCTCCAGGCGGGGCTTCGGGAAGTACACGTGTATGTGAAGGGGCCCGGCATCGGGCGGGAATCGGCGATTCGTCAGCTCGGGGCGCTGGGCATCAAGGTAAAATCGATTAACGATGTTACCCCGATCCCGCATAACGGCTGCAGGCCGCGGAAAACCCGGCGCATCTGAGAAGGGGAGAACGAGATATGGCAAGATATACCGGACCTGTCTGCCGCCTGTGCCGGACGGAACAAAAAAAGCTGATGCTCAAGGGCAACCGCTGTAAAAGCGATAAATGCCCGATCAACAAAAAACGGCCCGCTCCGGGGAAGGACCCCAGGGCCCGGCCGGGAAAACGTTCCGATTACGGCGTTCAGCTTCGGGAAAAACAGAAACTCAAACGGATCTACGGGATGCAGGAAAAGCAGTTCAGCCTGTTTTTTGAACGGGCCCTGCGGATGCCCGGCATTACCGGCGAGAATCTTTTTGTATTGCTGGAAAAGCGGCTTGACAATGTGGTGTACCGCCTTCGCTTTGCCTCCAGCCGGAGCCAGGCCCGGCAGATCGTGCTGCACGGCCATGTTTTGGTAAACGGCAAGCGGGTGAATATTCCCTCCTATCTGGTAAAACCGGAGGATGAGATCGGCATCGGCGAGTCCGGCAAAAACATGGTGATTATCAAAGATTCGCTCAAAGAATTCGGCAAATCCGGGGTGATGCCCTGGCTTTCCCTTGATCCCGACGAGATGAAGGGAAAGTTCCTTGCCGCGCCCCGGCGCAGTGATATTACCGACCTTGGGGATGTCAAGGAACAGATGATCGTCGAGTTATATTCTAAATAAGGAGGCCCCATGGCCCGTAAGAACCTTCTGAAAGGATTCAAACGCCCAAAAGGTATCACCTTTGAGCATGGTGAGCTGAGACAGAATTACGGCAGGTTCATCGCGGCTCCTTTTGAACCGGGATTTGGTACGACCATCGGCAATACGTTGCGCCGGGTTCTCCTTTCCTCAATTCAGGGGTATGCGATCACCGCGGTGAAGATCACCGCCTATGACAGCGAAGGAACAGCCCACAGTGTGTCCAGCGAATTTGAAACCATCCCGAATATTGTGGAAGACACCCTGGAGGTGATCAATAACCTCAAACAGATCCGCCTGAAGCTTCCCGGCGATGCGGAGCAGGATATTCTTCTTTATGAATGGTCGGGCAAGGGCGAGATTAAAAGCAACGATTTCGCCCGGACCGGGCAGGTTGAGGTTTTAAGCGGCGGTCAGCATATTATGACCCTGATGGATAACGCCAGACTTGAGTTTGAAATCCAGATAGACCTGGGCCGGGGCTATGTCCCTTCCGAGGTGAATGAACGGTATGTGGACGTAATTGGCACCATCCCGCTGGATGCGATTTTTTCGCCGGTAAAAAAAGTAAAGTTCACTGTGGAGCCTACCCGTGTGGGCCAGCGGAGCGATTACGACAAACTGATTCTGGAAGTCTGGACCGACGGTACGGTGAAACCGGACGACGCCCTGGCGGAGGCGGCGAAAATCGCCAAGGATCACTTTTCGGTGTTTATCAATTTTGATGAAAACAACCTGGGGCTTGATGAGGATTTTGACGAGGATGATGAACGGATACGCCAGATTCTCAATACCCCGGTGGAGGAGCTGGAATTAAGCGTCCGTTCGTCGAACTGCCTGAAAAACGCCAATATTAAAACCATCGGGGAACTGACCCGGAAAACAGAAGACGATATCGCCAAGACCCGGAATTTCGGGAAGAAGTCCCTGCTGGAGATCAAGGAAAAACTCAAAGAGTGGAACCTGGGTCTGGGGATTACCGATATGAACGTTCTGAAAAACGCGGTACGGATTAGCCCCCAAAAGGAAACGGAAGATGAAGCATAGGAGAGGTTTTAACCCCCTTGAACGGATGGCGGCCCACCGGAAGGCGCTTCACCGCAATATGGTAACCTCCCTGTTCAGGAATGAACGGATACGGACGACCAAGGCCAAGGCCCTGGCGGTGCGCCGGAGCGCGGAAAAGCTTATTACCCGGGCAAAAGTTGACTCGGTTCATAACCGGCGGATTGTTTCGAGCCGCCTTTTTGACGAAGGAGTTGTGGCGAAACTTTTTACCGACATTGCCCTGCGGATGAAGGAACGTCCCGGCGGCTATACCCGGATTGTCAAACTGGGGGAACGCCAGGGCGACGCTTCGGAAGTGGTGATCCTGGAACTGGTGGACTACAAGCTGGATATCGAAGGGGCGGATAAAAAGGCCAAAAAAACCGGCACGGCGGAAAAAAAGGCCCCCAAAGGTGAGGGCGCGAAGGCCGGCAAAAAAGAAAAGGCCGCTTCCGCCGAAACAACGGTGGAAGAAAAAGCCGCGGAGTAGGGGGAAAGATGTCAAAAGCGCACAGGGGTAAAGGAATCCGGGAACTGGTTTCCCGTGGCCGGGGTACGTGCCCGGTCTGCAAGCGGGAAAACGTGAAAATTCTCTACGAACAGGAAGCCGGTGAGACAAAAATCAAAATCTGCAAAACCTGCCGGGCCGCCGTGAAGCACGGCAAAAAAAGCCTGACCCAGGCATAAGAATTCGTAAAACGCGGCCCGATCCCCGTTCAATCAAAGCCTTGGCCCTGGACCTGGACGGTACGGTTCTCCGGCCAGATACCACTTTAAGCAAAAAAACCATTGCGGTTCTCAAATCCTGCATGGACAGGGGCGTCCGGGTGATTCTCTGTACCGGGCGGGCGGTGGCCGGGGCGGAGCCGTACCGGGCGGACATCGGCGCCGAAGGGCCTATGGTGTACTACAACGGCGCCGAGGTGGTGGATATGCCTGCCTGTACGGTGCTGAGCGCCACATTGCTGGACATTGAGACGGTGGATTTCTGCGTGGATATGGCCCGGCGCATGGGGGTTCATTTTCAGGTTTTTTTTCCGGCGGTTCCGGGAGGGCCGGGGGAAACCTTGATGATCGAAAAGGACGGGCCCGAGGCGGAGATGTACCGCCGCCATACGGGAATACAGCCGGTATTGGGGGATCTGAAAAAGGCCATCGCCGGGGGAAAGGCGCCGGGCTGCCTGAAAGGAATGTTTATCGCCGAACCGGTGGTTCAGGGTGAAATCCGCCCCATCCTTGAAGGGCGCTTTGGCGGCCGGATCTATACGGCCCGAACCCTGGCCCCCTTTCTTGAAGTGATGGCTCCGGGGGCATCCAAGGGAACGGGCCTCCTCACGGCCATGGGACAGCGGGGACTGGACGCCGCCGGGGTGCTGGCCCTGGGGGATGAGGAAAACGACCTTCCCATGTTTGCCGTGGCGGGGTTTTCCGTTGCCCCGGCCAATGCCGGGGAGAAAGTCCGGCAGGCCGCCTGCGAAGTAGCCGGTTCCAACGCCGAAGACGGGATAGCTGCATACCTGGAAACATTTTTTTCCCTTGACAACTGAGACCTGCCTATGATACCGTATCATAATATATTAAACCTATCAAAATAATAGGTTATAAGGAGTGATTTTATGAGCAGAGAAAAGTACCATTTCGAGACTCTCCAGGTTCACGCGGGCCAGGAAAGGCCGGATCCCGCCACCGACGCCCGGGCGGTTCCTATTTACCAGACCTCGTCCTATGTCTTTAAGGATCCCGCCCAGGCGGCGGGCAGATTCGCCCTGACCGAACCGGGGAACATCTACACCCGGATCATGAACCCCACCTGGGACGTGTTTGAACAGCGGATCGCCGCCCTGGAAAAGGGCGTTGCAGCCCTGGCCGTCGCATCCGGGGCCGCCGCCACCACCTACGCGATCCAGAATATTGCCCGCACGGGGGATCATATTGTTTCGGACTTTCAGATCTACGGCGGTACTTTCAACCTTTTCGCCAATACCTTCAAAGACCTGGGAATTGAAACGACTTTTGTGGACGGCAGCAAACCGGAAAATTTCGAGAAGGCTATCAAGCCGAATACCAGGGCCCTGTTTTTCGAGACCCTGGGGAACCCCAATTCGTCGGTGGTGGATATTGAGGCGGTGGTGAAGATCGCCCATCGGCATGGCATCCCTGTCATTGTGGACAACACCTTTGCCACCCCCTACCTCCTGCGGCCCATTGAATATGGCGTGGACATTGTCGTCCATTCGGCCACCAAATTTATCGGCGGTCACGGCACTTCCATCGGCGGGGTCATCGTGGACGGCGGCCAGTTCGACTGGGCCCAAAACGACAAATTCCCCGGCCTTTCACAGCCCAACCCCAGCTACCACGGAATAGTGTTTGCCGATGCGGTGAAGAATCTCGCATATATCATCAAGGCCCGAACCACCCTGCTCCGGGATACCGGGGCGGCCCTCTCCCCCTTTAACGCCTTCCTCTTTCTCCAGGGGCTGGAAACCCTTTCCCTCCGGGTGGAGCGTCATGTGGAAAACGCCCGCCAGGTGGTAGAATTCCTTAAAGGCCACCCTCAGGTGGAAAAGGTGAACCATCCGGCGCTGCCGGATCACCGGGATCACAGCCTCTATAAACGGTACTTCCCCAGGGGGGCGGGATCGATATTCACCTTTGAAATCAAGGGCGGCGCGGAGGCGGCGAAAAAGTTTATCGCCAAACTGGAGCTTTTCTCCCTTCTGGCCAATGTGGCGGATGTGAAGTCCCTGGTGATCCATCCCGCGTCCACTACCCACTCCCAGGTGGCGGAAAAAGATCTGCTGGAGCAGGGAATCAAACCCAACACTATCCGGTTTTCCATCGGCACCGAACATATTGATGACATTATTGATGATCTCAAACGGGGCTTTGGGGCTACTGCCGGGTAAAGCGGCTGTTGTCCGCGGCGAAGGGTTTAAAGCCCCGTCTGCTTTCGGGCGGGGCTTTGAGGGGGCGCGCCGCGGCTTGACCTCCGGGGGCGCTTTATGCCAGTATCGAATATGGAAGCCCGAATTCCCCCGCGAACCATTTTTCACAATATCTCTCCCATCGATCACCGGTATTCACTTTCGGAAGAGGCGGTGTTTGAGGCCCTGGCGCCCTGGCTCTCCGAGGAAGCCTCCATCGCCGCCAACGTCAGGGCGGAAACAGCCCTGATAAAAGCCCACCTCTCGCTGCGGAGCGCCCGGAGCCCCGCGGTGGATGCGGCGCTGGAAAAGGCCGCCGCCTCGGTAAGCCCCGAAGATGTGTACGCCGAGGAGGAAAAGACCCGCCACAATATCCGGGCTCTGGTGAACGTGCTGAAAAAAAAGGTTCCCCCCGAACTGGCTCCCCTGGTTCACCTTGGGGCTACCAGCGTGGACATTCTGGACACCGGTCTTTCCTGGCGGATCCGGGAGGCCACGGAAAAAGTGGTCCTGCCCCTTTTGCGGAAGCTGGAACTCCTCCTCTGCGGCTTTGCGGAACGGGAGGCGGAGACCCCCCAGGTAGGCCGGACCCACGGCCAGCACGCGGTGCCCATCACTGCGGGCTTTGCCCTGGCGGAGTACGTGTCCCGGTTGGGAAAATCGATCCTCGAAATAGAAGGCCGGGCGAAAGATCTCAAGGGAAAACTGGCCGGCGCGGTGGGGGCCTATAACGCCCTCAGCATGATCGTCAAAGACCCGGAGAAACTGGAGCGGCTCTACCTGGCGGAACTGGGGCTTGAGCCTTCCGAACATTCCACCCAGCTTGTGGAGCCCGAATACCTTCTCCGCCTGCTTCTGGAATTCAACACGGCCTTTGGGATCATCGCCAACCTGTCCGACGATCTCCGCCACCTCCAGCGGACCGAAATCGGGGAACTCCGGGAAGGCTTCGCCGCGGATCAGGTGGGCTCCTCCACGATGCCCCAGAAACGGAACCCCTGGAATTCGGAGCACGTCAAGAGCCTCTGGAAAACTTTTATGCCCCGGACGATCACTTTTTTCATGGATCAGATTAGCGAACACCAGCGGGACCTTTCCAACTCCGCCAGCCAGCGTTTTATTGCCGATTATATCACGGGCTTCTGTATGGCCGCCAGCCGCATGGCGGCGGTGATGGAGGGACTTGGCGCCGACCGGGAACAGCTGTTGTCCAACCTCCGAAACGGCGGCGGCATACCGGGGGGCGTGCTGGCAGAGCCGGCCTACATACTCCTGGCGGAAAGCGGCGTCTCCGACGCCCACGAAGTGATCCGCAGGATCACCCTGGCCGCGGAAAAGAACAAAACCAGTTTTGCCGAAGCCCTGGCCGCGGAACCTGAGACCCTGCAACGGATCGGGGAACAGCTCGCGGCGCTGGGGCTCATTGAATCCGCCGGCGGGGCCCTGTCTTTTTTTGACCAGCCGGAACGCTACAACGGGCTGGCGGCGCAAAAGGCGAAAACCATTGCCGCAAAATACCGGAAACTTATGGAGAAAAAATATGTTTCATGAAGCGCTTTCTTATGATGATGTGCTGCTTCTGCCGGGGTATTCGGATACCCTGCCCAGAGACTGTGATGTACGGGCCCGGCTCTGCGTCGGGCTGACGCTGAATGTGCCCATTATCTCGGCGGCCATGGATACGGTAACCGAAGACAAACTGGCCATCGCCATTGCCCTGGAGGGCGGCGCCGGTGTGATACACCGAAACCTGAGCCCCGAAGAACAGGCCCGGCAGGTGGGGAATGTGAAGCGTTACCTCAACTGGGTCATCGAAACCCCGGTGTCTGTGCTGGAGAACGCCCGCATCCGGGATGTGAAGGCCCTGCGGGACAAGTTTCAGGTTTCGGGGATGCCGGTGCTGAACCGGGAAGGGCGGCTCGTGGGGATCATCACCAGCCGGGACCTCCGGTTCTGCCGGGACGATTCCCTCCTGGTCGCCGACGTGATGACCAAAGACCCGGTGGTGGAACAGGGGGAACCCACCGTGGCCAGCGCCCGGGAAAAATTCGACAAACACCGGATCGAAAAACTCCCGGTGGTGGACGGCGCGGGCCGTTTGACCGGACTGGTAACGGTAAAGGACATGGAAAAACACGCCAGTTTTCCACGGGCGGCCATCGACAAGGGAGGCCGTCTTATTGTGGGGGCCGCGGTTTCCCCCCAGGATTATCCTGAGCGGATGCCCCTCCTGAAAAACGCCAAAGTTGATTATGTGGTACTCGACACCGCCCATGGGGATTCAAAAAATGTGATGGAGGCTATCCGGGCCATCAAAGAACAATTCGGTATCCCCGTCATCGGGGGCAATGTGGCGACAAAGGAAGGAACCCGGCGGCTTATTGAAGCGGGGGCCGACGCGGTGAAGGTGGGTATAGGCCCCGGCTCGATCTGTACCACCCGGATCGTGGCGGGCGTGGGGGTGCCCCAGTTTACCGCGGTCTGGGACTGCGCCGAAGAAGCGGCAAAATCCGGTATTCCGGTCATCGCCGACGGGGGGGTCAAATTCTCCGGGGACATTACCAAAGCCATTGCCGCGGGAGCAGGCATTGTCATGATTGGGAACCTCTTCGCGGGGCTC
The DNA here is from genome assembly GCA_031266075.1 of Treponema sp. GTDB lineage: Bacteria > Spirochaetota > Spirochaetia > Treponematales > Breznakiellaceae > JAISAN01. Next base: position 8,100 of record JAISBS010000043.1, on the reverse strand, counting down.
AAGGAAGCGCCGGGATCGGAAATTATTTTTGACGGCCGGATCTACAAGGAGTACCGTGGTATGGGCAGCATGGGGGCCATCAACGACGGTTCCGGCGACCGTTACCAAATCGGCAAGGACGAGGAGCCGGTGCCCGAAGGCATTGAAGGCCGGGTTCCCTACAAGGGTGAACTGCGGGCTTACATGAACCAGCTGGTGTCGGGGCTCCGCAAGGGCATGGGTTACTGCGGCTGTAAATCCATAGACGAGTTGAAAACATACCGGAATTTCGTTAAGATAACCATGGCGGGCCTGAAGGAAAGTCATGCCCATGATGTGACCATCACCCAGGAAGCGCCGAATTACAGCCGGGTTTTTTAGCCGCTGATTGCGTCGCCCCGCCCGGAGGAGATACGAATGAAAGTCGTGGTTATCGGCGCCCAGTGGGGAGATGAAGGGAAGGGCAAAATTGTTGATTATCTGGCCAATGAAGCCCAGATAATCGTCCGCTATGCCGGCGGGGCCAACGCGGGGCATACCATTGTCATTGGGGGCGAGGAATACGCCCTCCACTTGATCCCTTCGGGGATATTCTACCCCGATAAAATTGTGATCCTCGGAGCGGGGATGGTGATAGACCCGGTGGCCCTTTTCAGTGAACTAAAGATGTTGCAGGATCGGGAGATCGACACGACGGGCCGGGTTTTTATTTCCGACCGGGCCCATATCGTCCTGCCCCGGTACATTCAGATTGACAAAGAGCGGGACGCCGCCCGGAAGAAACCCATCGGTACCACGGGCCGGGGCATCGGCATTACTTATTCCATGAAAAGCGACCGTGACGGTATCCGCATTGCCGACCTTGTCTGGGATGAAAAAATGGCGGAACTGGAAAAAGAGGACCGGGAATTCCTGACCCCGTATATAGACCGGCTCTGCGCCATGGCCATCGATCTTTCGACATACCTTGTACACCGGAAAAATTCCCAAATTCTTTTTGAAGGCGCCCAGGGGGCGCTGCTGGATCTTGACCTTGGAACATATCCTTATGTATCCAGCGGTATGTCCTGCGCCGCGGGGGCGGCGGTGGGCGGCTGCGTGGGCCCCCGGGCCATCAACAAAGTCCTTGGCGTTTTTAAAGCCTATTCCACCCGGGTGGGAAACGGCCCCCTGCCCAGCGAATTCGATCCCGGTTCCGAAGACGCGCTGTGCCGTTTTGTCCGGGACACGGGCCGGGAATACGGAGTTACCACAGGCCGCCCCCGGCGCTGCGGCTACCTGGACCTGGTGTCCCTCCGGTACGCCTGCCTGACCAACTCCATCGACTCCCTGGTGATGACCCATCTGGATGTCTACGACGCCCTGGACGAAATTAAAGCCTGTATCGCCTACCGCATCGGCGACCGGATCGTTGAGAATTTTCCCGCCTCCATCACCGACCTGAACAACGCCAGGCCGGTCCTCCGCAGCTTTCCGGGCTGGAAAAAATCGCTGGCCAACGCCCTTACCTATGAAGAGTTCCCCGAGGCGGCCATGGACTATATCGAATTTATCGAGCGGTTCTGCGAAACCCCCATTGATATTGTGTCCGTAGGGTATGACCGGAAGGCGACGATCATTAGAAAAAGCCCCTGGACGCGGTAGAGAAAAAAATCTTTGATTTTTTCTCTCTTGGAGTTTTGGGGCAGCGGCGATGTGGTTTGCAAATGGCGCTGGGGGCGTACCCCCAAAACCCCGCCATTTTTTGGGGAGACACAATGGATAAAATACTGATCCTTGATTTCGGGAGCCAGACTACCCAGCTTATTGGCCGGCGGATCCGGGATCTGGGGGTTTACACCGAGATAGTCCCCGGCGACAGCCCCCTTTCCGGTATCCTGAATCCGGCGGACAAAGCGGACAAAGGCGCCGATGTCATCCGTGGGATCATCCTCTCAGGCTCCCCCGAATCGGTATACGAAAACGGCCCCGCCCCGGACAAAGCCGTCTACCACTGCGGCCTTCCCCTGCTGGGCATCTGTTACGGCCTCCAGCGGCTGAACTATGACAACGGCGGCGCGGTAGAAGCCCTGCCCGAACGGGAGTACGGCAGAATCGGCGTTAAGATGAGAAACGCGGAAGAAGAAGCGCGGAGGGAGGATTTAAGGGGGCGGAGCGCCACGGAAGGCAGTGGGGGTTCCCATGAAAGGCTTACCCGGGAGTTTCTGGCGGCTTTCGATCCGGCTTTTTCTTTGGATGCGCTCATTGGCCGCTCCGCTTCCGGCGCTCCCCCGCCCTCCGCCCCGCCCGTTGCCGCTTCCGCCGCCTTTACCGCCTGGATGAGCCATGGGGACACATTGACCCGCCTGGCACCGGGGCTCCGGGAATATGGGACCAGCCATACGGGATATCCTGCGGTGGTGATCCATGACGCCAAACCCTGGTTCGGCCTGCAGTTCCACCCGGAAGTAACCCACTGCGAGCGGGGGCTTGAGATTCTTGCCGCCTTTGTCTTCGGCGTCTGCGGCTGTTCCGCCGGATGGACCATGGAGCAGTATGTGGAGGAAGCCCGCAGGGTTCTGAAGAAGCGGGTGGGGGACAACCCGGTGCTGCTCCTCATCTCCGGGGGCGTTGATTCCACCGTGGCCGGGGCGCTGCTCCTCAAGACCCTGGATCCCCAGGCGGTCCACCTCATGTATATGGACACCGGGCTCATGCGGAAGGATGAGACCAAAACCGTTCAGGCGAATCTGGAACGGCTGGGGGCCCGGCGCCTCCACATCATTCATTGCGAGGAAGAATTTCTTGCCGCCCTCAAAGGCCTTGACGAGCCGGAGGCCAAACGCCGGGCCATCGGAGATCTCTTTATCGCCATCCAGGAACGGGAGGTGGCCCGCCTGGGGCTCCCGGATTCGTATGTTCTGGCTCAGGGAACCCTCTACACCGACCTTGTCGAGAGCGGCAAGGGGGTGGGAAAAAAGGCCCACCTCATCAAAAGCCACCACAACGTGGGCAGCCCGCTGGTGGATGCCAAACGGCAGGCAGGCCGGATCATCGAGCCCCTGGACCGGCTCTACAAGGATGAAGTGCGCCGCCTGGGCCGGATTCTTGGCGTGGATGAAGCGGTGATCCTCCGCCACCCCTTCCCCGGCCCCGGCCTCGCGGTCAGGATCCTCGGGGAAGTAACCAGAGAAAAATGCGAAATCCTCCGGGAAGCAGACGCCATCTTTATTGAAGAACTGAAAAAACGCCCCGCCCCCGGCGCTACGGGCCTGACTCTTTACGATGAAATCTGGCAGGCTTTCGCCGTCCTCCTGCCCATCCGTTCCGTTGGCGTTGCCGGGGATGTCCGCAAATACGGCTGGGTTCTGGCGCTCAGGGCCATCACCAGCGCGGACGGCATGACCGCCGACGTGTATCCCTTCCCCGTCAAAGACCTCCTGGAGATTTCCACCCGGATCACCAACACGGTAACAGACATAGGCCGGGTTACCTATGATATATCAAGCAAGCCGCCGGCAACCATTGAGTGGGAATAAAAGCCGGCGGCGGTTTGCATAAAAATATCACCCGCCCCCGGAACCGTTCGTCCGCTTCACGGTCAGCACCAGAGGGAGGTGATCGCTTAAACCCGCCCCGGTTCGGGGGTTGTAGCTGTTGGGAAGCCCTTTGGCATTGGTAAAGGGAGATTGATCCGCCACGCGGACGGAATCAAATTCCCAGCCCGCTTCATCAAAAAAAGCTCCGGAAAGCAGAAAGTGGTCGATGGTTTCCCATTCGTTCTGATAATAGTAGGAGCCCCCGTCCAACTCCCGCCCCCAGGGTGAATAGAGAGCCAGTGCGCCGGAGGGAAAATGCGCCGCTGCGGGAGGTTTGTTTTTGACAAGGATCAGAAAATCGGCCTGTAATTTCAGCATCGTATCTCCGGGTTCCCCCTCCGCCCCGGAAAGCCCCGTGAGTTTCGCCGCATAGGGATCGTCAGGGAGGAGGGCGCTGATAACCGCCCCGTTTCTCCGGTAGAACTCGTCGTGGTTTTCGTTCAGGTCTCCCACAACCGCCATGGGCACGCCGGGACTTTCCCGCTGGATTTCCCGCATTCGCCGCAGGAGAATCCGCGCCGAGGCCCGCCGCAAGGCTTCGGTGGCGTCATCGCCCCCCAGTTTTGATTTCCAGTGGCAGATAAAAAGCGCCAGCGGATCATCGCTGTTCTGCACCCAGACCTCCATCACGGGCCGGGGCGTTGTTTCGCCGTTAAAACTCAGGGAATGAGCACGGGTATTCACCAGGGGGAAGCGGCTCAACACGCCGAGGCCCAGCGGCGATCCGCTGGCCGTAACAAAAAAACTCCATTTGTAGCCGTATTTGCCCAGCGCTCCCCCGGCCAGTTCTTCCAGCACCCCGGCGTTTTCCACCTCTTCCAGCGCGAGAATATCCGGGGCCCCTGGTTCCATGGTTCCAATTGCCTGGGCCATGGCATTCAGCCTGCCTGAGTATTTTTCTCCCGACCAGCCCGCGGATTCACGGTATTCCTCATATTCGGTTCCTGTTTCCGTCCTGTCGAAAAGGGCCTGTACGTTCCAGGTCATAATGGTCAAGGATGACCCGCCTTCCCCGTTGTCAGTCATGGCCCCCGTATCACAGCCCGAAAAGCCGCACCCACCCAGCGTTATGGCCCACCACAGCATGACCGCCGGTGTTTTGAACTGTTTCATATATACCTCCATCCTATATATGGCTCCAGTATGCAGGGCGCTTTAATGAAAACGAATTTTTTGATGAAATTCGGGAATTTTTCAAAATTAATCAGTTTTTTTGAAAAGGATCGCTCGCCAATTTTCACTGTGCGTGATATTATGGGGTGGTGGTGTTTTCGGAGGTGTCTATGGATGTGGTGTATCTTTTTCATCAGGATGATAAAATAACGATTCCCTTTTATGATTATGATCCCCTGCTGTTTAAACCCCTGTGCCTGAGCCGGAGCGGGTTCTGGGATCAGGGACAACGGCAATATGTCATTTTGAAAAGCCGGTTTGATGCCCGCGCTTTGGGCCGCCTGTTTCCGGGCCGCCCCTGCGTTGAGCTTGACCAGTCCCCTGAGCAGTCAATCAGCGTCTCCGGCTTTTTCAGCCGCCCCTGGGACTCTCCCTGTTCCCGTTCCCTCCCCGAAACCATCCCCTCCGATCCATCCGGTGATCCGCCCCGGGCCGCCGCTGCCAATTCGCCGCAAAGCGCCCATAGCCGTGCCGTTTGTTCCGGGGCGCCTCATTTGCCGTCCTTCCCGGCCAAAAGCGACGCCGACTGCCTCATCGACTCCCTGAACCTCCCCGAAAAGTTTTCCGGCCTCTGGGCGGCAAAACTGGAGGCCGAACTCCGTTCCCGGAAATACAGCGTCCGGACCATCCGTGCCTATTTGTTTTATAACCGGTACTTCTGCCGGCGAATCCAGAAACCGCCGGAGGCCGTGCGTACCGAGGACATTAAAAACTACCTCGCCTATCTGGACAAAACCCGGGATCTTTCTTCCTCATCCATGAATCTGGCCATCAGCGCCCTCAAATTCTTTTATAGATACGTGATGAAAAAAGACGTTGCCCGGGAACAGCACCGCCCCCGGCATGATAAAAAACTTCCCGGTGTCCTTGCCGAATCGGAGATTGACCGGCTTTTGGCCTGCGAAAAGAACCCCAAACACCGGCTCCTCCTCATGCTGGCCTATTCTTCCGGCCTGCGGGTCAGTGAAGTTGTCGCCCTGAAAAGGACGCATATTGATTTTGACCGCAGGATGATTTTAATCCGCACGGGCAAAGGGCGGCGGGATCGGTACACCCTGCTTTCAGACCGGGCCGCGGATTTTATCCTCCAATATTGCGGCCTCCATGAAATCGAAAGCTGGCTGTTCCCCGGCATGTCCCCCGGCCACCACCTTTCAATCCGTTCCGCCCAAAATATCTTCGCCAAGGCCCTCGCAAAAGCCAAAATCACCAAACCCCTTTCGATCCACAGCCTCCGCCACACCTTTGCCACCCACCTCCTCGAAAACGGTACCGACATCCGCTACATCCAGGAACTCCTCGGCCATACCACCCTCCGCACCACCCAGCGCTACACTCACGTCGCCCGCCGTACCGCCCTAAAAATCCGCAGCCCCCTGGACAACCTCCCGCCCCCCCGCTGACCCTCATGCGCACACGTAGGGATTTCCCAGCCCATTCAACACGGAAAATGCGATTTCTCCTTGTTTTTTCAGGCTTTTTGGGTGTTCTTCGGTAATTCGTCGTGAAAGGTCCGTACCCAGGAACCCGCCATTCGGTGAACCGAAGGTTCGAGAGGAGCCTTGGGGCGGAACCGGGGATTTTAACCCCGGGTTAAATACCTTACGAGAACCCATAGCCCCGCTTGTGCTAAACGTGCCCCATGGAATTTTGGGAAGCTCTGAAAACTTCAGTTTTCAGAGCTTTTCGTACCCCATGGAGAAAATTACATTTGCGTAATTTGTTAAATTAACTTGTTCAATAACCCGGTTGGTTATCGGCTAACCTGCGGTTAGCTTGCAAGTCTCGCAAGAAACCCTGCAGGTTTCAATGATCGGTATTTTGCTGTTTTTTGTGGTTGGTTGTTCAGAAACCGCAGTTTTTGAACAACTCTAATAACTCAAACCTCCGGTTCGTTGTTGGTTATTTGCTAACCTGCGGTTAGCTTGCAAGTCTCGCAAGAAACCCTGCAGGTTTCAATGATCGGTATTTTGCTGTTTTTTGTGGTTGGTTGTTGAGAAACCGTAGTTTTTGAACAACTCTAATAAGGAATGAGCAATTTTCTTCGAGGAAGCTCCGGAAACCCAACCGGGGTTTCCAGAGCTTCCCTTTAGCGAATTTTGGTTAAAAAGGGCCGTTTCCAGGAATTTTGGTACGATTTTAGACTCTGATTTTTAAGCCGTATTTGTTTTAGAACGCAAAAATCCCTGTTTTTGCCAGGTTTCGCAAAAAAAAGGCCCAAACTCAGTGTTTTCGATGAGATTGGAGTCAAGTTTAGCCCTTTGGCGGGTTGTTGATTTGAGGGGGGTCTAATACCCAGGAGCCCGCCTTTCGGTGGGGGAGCCTCTGGGGCGGTTAAATTCCTCCGCCGAATGGCAGGGGTAGTTCATTTTTACACAACCTCGCTCACCAAACAGGGGCTGTCCATAAAACGCGAACCTTCGGTTCGAGGTTTACTTTGCGGACAGACCGCGGACTTTAGTCCGATGCATTTGCTCCTGTTTTGTACCAAAACGGCACACACAACGCGATTTTCAAGCTAATTTGTCCATACAGTGTCTACTCTACACTATGGACAGATTCCAAGTAAACGATACCCCGGACCTACTTTCGTCATACCCCTTCCCCAGCAATATAACACGCAACTCCCCGCGTCCTACCACCCAGCCGTGGCGATAAAATACAGCCATTTTATCCAGTGACAGAGGAAATATTACCAAGAAACAGCGAGGAGGGGTTATGCGAAATGTGTACCTAAATTTTTCGAAAATTTATAAAAAACAATTGACAAAAATGTATCGATGGGTATAAATTATTACCCATAATATATGGAGGTATCTTTTGAAAAAAATTATAGGAATTATTATATTTTTGGGCATTGGCTCAATGGCATTTTCTCATGAAGGATGGCTTTCATTCAATGCTGGATATGGGAATTCATTTGAAAATAATTCGGAAAAGAGTATATACACTGGAACTCCTGGATTTGATTTTTATCAATACCATTTCTGGAATAATTTAGGGTTTTTCGTAGACCTTAATTTTTCAGTTCCAGCCATTGTAAATGATAATAGATATACCTATTATTTTCAATTTGGAAATATAGTTGGACCGGCATTTAATATTAATATTACGGAAAGAATGAAAACAAAATTGGGATTGGGGTTTAGTTATCAAGTAATGGTTGGAAAATATAATGACCATTCATTGACAAATTTTAATTTAGGAATAGGCGGGGATATTAATTTTGCATATATTATTAATAAATTGGTTTATATAAACATTGGAACAACGGTAAATTATCATTTTGGTAATGTAGCAACAATAGGTACGGGAACTTATTATTATGATGAAGATGGAGACAGGGAGGAAAATGAAATAGTTGAATGGA
>JAISBS010000082.1 GCA_031266075.1 Treponema sp. | reverse complement strand
AAAAGTCGAGGCATGTTATTCTATCGGCTTCTGGAAAACGCCGTTCAAATAGAACCGGTCACGTATAAAAATATCGTCAGGAAATAAAGTTACCTGCGTCAAGTGAATACCCATGAAATGAAATTTTAAACAGTAATGAAATTGCCAACTATACTGATAAATTTGAAGTTATTAGAGTATTAAAAGAAGCCGTTCAAAATGGTGAAAATAAAGAAACGCAAACTAATCATATTAAAAATGTTAGAAATATGTTAAATAGAGTTGTTTAAAAACTTCAGTTTTTGAACAAATCCGCTTAAAAACAGCAAAAATGCGGAGCATTGAAACCCGCAGGGTTTCTTACGAGACTTGCACGTTAACCGCGGATTAGCCGATAACCAACCGGGTTATTGAACAAGTCCATTGCCTCTTTTTATATCATCTTTGTCAAGCAATGTCAACAAGTTAAGAACGCAGTGGCAGATTTTTCTTTTTGGTTGGCATAAACCTGAATCCGTACATAATAGACCTGTTTTACGCTTCGCCGTGCCCCGTTCCGCGGCTCATTCCACCCGCAGTTTAACGCCCCGTATCAGGTAAAGACCTTCGCAAACCCGGAAAAAATCCCGGCCTTTGCGCCTAGAGCGCGTTCCATAACGGTAAGAAAGGCGGCGGTTCTGGCCGCCTTCTCTTCACTTGTCCACCTAAAATAAGCGTCGTCAAAGAGCGTCAGGGCGGCGCAGAGGAGGATCTCGGCGCTCTCGTTTGGAAAAGGAGTGGAAAAACTCCCCAGTTTTATACCTTCCCGTACAACCTTGCCGAGACAGGGACTAAGGTGGAGGATGTACTGCGTAAGGGACTTTTGGTGCATTTTGGCGTTGTCCTTTTCGTGGAGGACGGCATTAAAATCTTCCTGTACCTGGTTTTGAGGTTTCTGCGCCATGATTACCGCGAGCAGTTTTTCTACCGGGGGAAGGGAGGAAGCGGCAATCTCCTCCGCTTTTTTCATGCCTTCGCTGATACGCCTTTCAATGAGCGCGTCAAGAACTTCTTCCTTGGATTTAAAGTAATAATAAAACGTCCCCTTGGCGATTTTTACCGCCGCAAGAATGTTGTTCACCGTTGCCGCTTCGTAGCCCCTGGCGGCAAAAAGTTTTTCCGCCGCATCAAGGATCTCGCTCTTTCGTTCTTCAGGCTCTTTTACGATTCGCATTTGTTATCATTATATCCCTGTTTTGCAACGGGAACTATGCCCCGGTGCCGCCGGATCAGTTTCAGGCAGCAAATGCCCGATGTGCCGGGTCTCAAAGAACATATCCCTGTTGAGCGCCACCACGACAGCCGCCACGATAAGCAACACAAAAGTCTCCACGCATTTGGTAACCTGCGTCATGGCGATCTTCTCCTGTAAAAAATTAACAAAAAAATGAAAAAACATACAGGCGAAAATACTGCGTTCATTCTTGACATAGACCCAGGCGAATATAATATCCAGGGGAAGGATGCCTGCGAAGAAGTTTACCATGAACCACGGATTTTCCTGTAAAATATGGTATTGGTATGATCCGGGAATGAAAAAAAGCGGCAAATGCCAGATGGACCAAAGGCCGCCTGAAATAAGCGATTCCTTCCACCAATTAAAATAAGACGCGATAGAATCTTCCGCGTAACCCCGCCAGCCCATTTCTTCCAGGAACGCGGCCAGCGTAATCGTAAGCAGGCTGGGAATACCGGCCAGGGAAAAAGAAAAACCAGTAACGGCGAATTGATCCAGCGATTGCCCGGCCAGGGTTGACAATAAAATGGAAATGACAATAACGCCGAAAAAAATAACAATCGCAAAGAAAATTATCCCCGGCCTGAGACGGAAAGCGCCGATTAATTTCTCTTTTAATTCGCGTTTGAGCGCGGGGCTTTTTGAAGTCATCACCATACATAACGCGGTAACCGGGGGCGCCAGAAGCCCCGCCAGCATTAACACAGGGCTGATGCCGGTATCCTCATGTCTGTGCCCCAAAACAGCGGCGGTAAACCACAACGTCCAGGTTGCGATAAACACAATGCTGTAAAAGCGCAGGGGTTTATACTGATAGATCGTGCTCATATTGTGAGCGCCTCCTCTAACACTCGTATCGAGGAAATCTTATCCGGTTGTCCGGCATATCATGCGCTCCTTTTATAGACCGACCGTCGGTCTATAAAAGTATAGACTTTTCCAAAAAACGTGTCAATGAAATTTCAGCAAAGTTTTCCAAAAAAACAAACCCGGAAACCCACTTCGCGGCAGAGGCAGGCAAGCCCCGCCGGGGGATTTTGCCGGTTCCGGCGGAACTTGCATTATTTCCCGCCGTACGATAGTTTATCAACAGGAAGCATTATGGAATTTTTACTGGAAGGTTTTCTTGCGTTGAGCTGGAAACAGCTTGTCATGTTCGGCATTGGTTTTGCGCTCATCTACCTGGGCATTGCCAAAGAATACGAACCGGCATTGCTCATGCCCATGGGCTTTGGAGCCATACTGGTCAATCTGCCCTTTAGCGGCGTACTCAACCAGATCATGCCCGGTGTGGGGGAGACCCACGGGGTAATCCAGTGGCTTTTTGAAAAAGGCATCGGCGCCTCCGAGGTCATGCCCTTGCTCCTCTTTATCGGCATCGGGGCGATGATAGACTTTTCCCCCCTCCTTTCGCGGCCCGTGTACTTTCTCTTCGGCGCCGCCGCTCACTTCGGAATCTTCGCCACCATAACCCTTTCCTGTCTTTTGGGCTTCGACCTGAAAGACGCGGCGGCCATCGGCATTATCGGCGCGGCGGACGGGCCCACCACCATACTGGTTTCCCAGGTGCTTCACTCAAGCTATTTGGGCCCCATCGCGGTTACGGCCTATTCGTATATGTCCCTGGTGCCAATCATTCAGCCCCTGGCTATAAAGCTGACCACCACCAAAAAGGAACGGAAAATCAGGATGGATCCGGTGGCCGGTACGGAGATACCCCGGATATTAAAAATTCTTTTCCCGATTATCGTAACCATCATCGTGGGTTTTATTTCCCCCTCCGCGGTGGCGCTTATCGGCTTTTTGATGTTCGGCAACCTTATCCGTGAATGTGGCGTCCTGGAATCCCTCTCCGAGACGGCGCAGAAAAACCTGTCCAACCTGATAACCCTGCTCCTGGGCATTACTATCGCCTTTACCCTCAGGGCCGAGGAATTTATCACCGTGAACACCCTGAAGATCCTCGCGCTGGGCCTCTTTGCCTTTATCCTTGACACGGTGGGCGGAGTTTTGTTCACCAAATTTCTTAACATATTTTTGAAGAAAAAGATAAACCCCATGATCGGCGCGGCGGGAATTTCAGCCTTTCCCATGTCCGCCCGGGTTATTCAGAAAATCGCGCTCAAGGAAGACCCCACCAATATATTTTTGATGCACGCGGTAAGCGCAAATGTTTCCGGGCAGATCGCCTCCGTGGCGGCCAGCGGGCTGGTATTGAGCCTGATCATAAAATATTTATAAGGAGAACCGTACATGACCGAAACGGTTTTGAAAAATACTTTTTCCTCCCTGGATATTATGTGGAAGGGGATGCTGGGCCTGTTTATCGTCTGCGGCGCCGTTGCGGTGATCATGATGATTATCACGCGATTTCTCCGAAAGCGTCCATCAGAAAAGGGTGAAGCAGCAGGAGCCCCGCCCGGTTAAGGGCCGCCCGGTCCCGCCGCATCAGATCCCGGCGCCGCCATGCGTCCAGTGTCCGGGGGATTGCGTCTTCCAGCGAAAGCCCGAAACGGCGGCGGAAGGCCGCCTCGTCGGGGCCGTCGATAAACCGGAAGCCCATCAGCAGGCTTTCTTTCATCAGGGTTGGGCGGTCCAGGTATTCTTCCGTCCGGGAGGCCAGGCCAGCCCCCCCCGGATCCGCGCCGCCTGAAACATGGGCCGCAAGCCAGGCATCCACATCGGGATTGACCGTATACCGGCGGCCTGTTCCCGTACGGTCGTCAACAAGCGTCCCCGAAGCGGCGGGCCCAAGGCCCAGCCAGTTTTCCATCCGCCAGTAGCGGATATTGTGGCGGCAACGCTTTCCCGGCAGGGAAAAATTGGAGACCTCGTACTGTTCATAGCCCGCCGCCTCCAGAAAATCCCGGCCCCGGATCCAGAGCCGGTCCGCCTTGTCCGGGGGGGGCAAAAACGACCGGGGCCGGCGGGCCAGGGCCGTCCCCTCCTCCACCGTAAGGCTGTAGAGGGAAACATGGCCGGGCCGGAAGGACAGGAGCGTTTCAAGATCATCCCGCAGAATTTTTTCATCCTGTAAAGGAAGCCCCGTGATAAGGTCGGCGGAAAAATTTTCTCCAAACAGTTCCGCCGCCAGATGAAGCCGCTCCCGGAGGAACCGCCCCTCCCCCACCCGGTGAAGAGCCCGGCGGGAGGGTTCGTGAAAGGTCTGCACCCCCAGGCTTATCCGGGTAACGCCGCCCTCCCGGCAGGTATCCAGAAAATCCCGGTCCGCGGATTCGGGGTTGGCCTCGACGGTCAATTCCTCCGGTTTTCCGGGCAGGAGGGAACGGAGCCCCGCCAGGAGCCGCTTCATCCTGTCCGCGCCCAGTACCGAAGGCGTTCCCCCGCCGATAAAAACCGTGGGAACCTGCGGGGCCCCATAAGCGCGGAGTGCCTCCGCGGCCTCAATCAAAAGAGCCTCCACAAAAGGGCCGGTCCGGTGATCCTCCGGCGAAACCGGAACAGAATAAAAATCGCAATAATCGCAGAGGCCGGCACAGAAGGGGATGTGAATATACAGGGAAAAAGTACCGCCGCCTGAGGGAGCTTCGCTCACGGCATACCGATGCGGGTAAGCGGCCAGTAGCGGAACAGGGCCTTGCCGGTGATCCGGTTCACGGATACGGGCCCCCAGGTGCGGGAATCGTTGGTATTGCTCCGGTCATCAGAGATCACAAAACATTCATCCTCGCCCAGCACAAGCCGGTCCATGTTCCCGGAAAAGGGAATCGAATCATCCCAAAAAGCGGGCACATGGGGGATCGCAACTTCGTAGAGTATGTCGGAAAGTTCAAATTCGGTAAGGCTGTAGGAATCGGCGCCGGACTTCACCCGGAACACGAAATTGGTCATGGTCAGCTCATCCCCCGGCAGGCCGATGATCCGTTTGATATAGACCTGCTCGTCTTTTTCCACCAGGCTTACCCGTTGGGCGGTAACAAACCGGACCAGGCCGTCCAGAAACAGCAGGGGAACGCCGGGTTTTTCCTCTCGTTCCGTATTGACCAGCACGATATTTCCCCGGCGAAAGGGCAGCGGGCGGTTAAAAAGTTCCATGTCCGACAGGAGGGAATGAACGGAAAGGGATGAAAAAAGAAAACGGTCCCCCGGACGGAGTCCCGGCTGCATAGCGCTGTTTTCCAGAACCCGGCTGGAAAAGCAAAAAGAAGTCAGCACATTGTATAAAATATACAGGACGAGGAAACAACAACAGATCCACAGAATTTTCCCCCGCTGGCTTTTTTGGGCCGCGTAGGAATATTTCCGCCACTTGTCAAACATAATCCTACCTGATGGGCCCGGCGCGCCAGCGGGGCAGCATGGGCCAGTAAATAAGCGCGCCCTTTCCCAGAATTTTCGATTCCCGGACCGGCCCGAAATACCGCCCGTCCCGAGAGTTGTCCCGGTTGTCCCCCAGGGGAAGCACCCGGCCCTCCGGCACATACCAGCCCAGCCGGTGCCGGGCCAGCAGCATCCGGTAGCGCTCGTCCTGGGGCAGGGCCCCCCGGAGGGTTTCCAGCCGGGCCCGTTCGTGGGCCAGATAGTCGGGGTACCGGAGGTTCCCGATCCCCGCCGCGGCGGATTGCAGCCCTGCCGGAACGGGGATGCCGAGGTCCGCATAGGCCGTCATACCGCCCGCCGCTTCCAGGGCCGGGTATTGGGTCTCGTCCATAAGACGGCTGATCCGGTGGGGCCAGCCCCGCCCGGCCTGATAGTCCCGTTCATTCACCCAGCGATCCTCGCCGGAAAACAAAATCCGCATTTCCCCCTTTTCCATCACCAGGCGGTCTCCCCCCATGCCCACCGCCCGCTTGATCAGAAAATGGGCCTTGGGCTGCCCCTTTTCATCCCGGTCAATATCGACCAGGGAAAAGGTCAGCATATAGATGATCCGCTGGGCAATATCAAAAACCGGCCCCTGGGAAATATACGAGGGGTTTTCAAAAATGATAATGTCGTTCCGCTTCGGTTTGACGGGGCTCGGCAGCTTGGCCAGGCCGGGCAGCAGTTCCGGGCCGTACACTATCTTGTTCACGAAAATCCGGTCGCCAATCAGCAGGGTGTCGATCATGGAACCCGAGGGAATCTGGTAGGCCTGAAAAAGGTACTGGTTGATGAGCAGCACCATCCCGACGGCCCAGAGGAAGGCTTCCACCCAGTCCAGCACAAAATTTTTCCGCCGCTGCTTTTCTTTTTTCAGCCGCCGGATCCGGGCCCGCCGGGTCAAATAGGCCTCGGTGAGGGACTGAAGGCGGTCGAAAAAATCCGGTTTTCCTGACATACAAGGCACACCGTACCATGAAGCGCCAACGTTGACAAGGCGTAAACGGGAAGCCTATAATGCGGCCATGTTTGGAAAAAACCGGCGCATTGAGCATCAGAACTCCCCGGAAGATCAGGTCCGGCTAAAAACGCTGGCCGGCCTCCGGCCCGGCGTGTATCTTGCGGTCCTCTATTCCCTTGCGGTCCTGATCATCCTGTATTTCATCCTCCTCCACCCCGGCGTCTCCCGGCCCGGCTCGGTGGTGGCCCTCAAGACCGAACCGGCCGGCGCGGCCCTCCGGGTGGACGGCCTCTACCAGGGAGCCAGCCCCGCCAGGATTTTTGTTCCCCAGGGCCGCCACCGTTTTGAACTGGTCCTCCCCGGATACGCCCCCCTGGAGTTTGAAGAAGAAATCCGGGGCCGCGTGTTTGGTTCCCTGTTCTTCCCCCTGATTCACCGGGTGGAAAAAGAACTCACCGCCGATGCCGATGCCGCCGGAGCGCTGGCCCTGGGCGCGGCGGATTACGCCGCCTGGTCCTTTGCCGGGGAGCCCACCGCCGCCTGGCAGATACCCTTGAGCCTTTCCACGGGGGCCTACCGTTCCGGCCCCGCGGCAAAAACCCGGCACGGGGAGATGAACAATATCCTCAGAGCCGCGGCCCGTTTCGGTTCGACCAAAGCGGCCCTGCGGGATCTGATCCGGGCCAAGGCACTGATCGACAACGGCGGCCTTTCCCCCTCGCCGGGAAGCCTCTTCCGTTCCGCGGGGGACCTCATCGGCTTCCTTTCGGAAACGCCGGGGGCCGCCGCCTGGCTTGCCGACACCCTTCCCCCGGAGGCCGCCGCCCTGGTTTCAGGTTCGGCCTGGTACCAAAAGCAACTGGCGGCGGGGGACGAAGCGCCGGCGGCTGAACGGACCGCCCCCGGCCCCGGTGGACGGCTCCGGCTGGGCCCCCTGGGATTCACGTCCGTCCCCGGCGGAATCCTGGCGCAGAGCCAGGTCTTCCCCCGGACAAGCGCCGTGGAAAGCTTCTGGATCAGCGAGACCGAGGTTTCCGCCGGGGCCTTCGACGCCTTTCTGATCGCCCGGCCCCAGTGGGAAAGCCGCAATGCGGAAAGCCTCCGGGAACAGGGACTGGCCGGCGGCGGCTACCTTTCCGGGGACGGCGGGTTCCGGCGGGGGGACGGTTCGGGGATCACCCAGGTTTCCTGGCACGCCGCCAGAGCCTTTTGCGACTGGCTTTCCGGCCAGCTCCCCCCCTCAATGGCGGATTGGGAAGTCCGGCTCCCCACGGAGGCGGAATGGGAATACGCCGCCAAATCCGCCAGGGGCTGGGCCGCTTCCGGGATCCGGGGTCTGGGCGGCGGCCTCTGGGAATGGTGTGAAGAACCCTATGCCCCCCTGAACTTTATCGAAGCCCCGGCGGAGGCCCGGGCCGCAACAGGCTCCCCGGAACGGTCCCTCCGGGGGGGCGCGGGGATCACCTCCGGCTCCGCCGCCCGGCTGGAAACCCGGGCCTCCCTGCCCCCGGAAAGCTGCTCCCCCCTTGTCTCCTTCCGCCCGGTTATCGCCCGGAAAACCGCCGCCCCCGGAGCCTGATCGTGGCCGAAGGGATCAAAACCATCGCCGTAAACCGCAAGGCCCGGTACGATTACGCGGTGGACGACCGTTTTGAATGCGGCATAGAACTTCTGGGCACCGAGGTAAAATCCTTCCGGGACGGCAAAATTTCCTTTCCCGACGCCTGGGCGGAGATCGCCGGGGGGGAAGTCTGGCTCCGGTCCCTGCGGGTGGCGGAAAACCCCTTTTCCTCGATTTTCAACCACGATCCGGACCGGAAAAAACGGCTCCTCCTCCACCGGGACGAGATCAAACGCCTGACCCGGAAAGTGGAAGAACGGGGCTATACTCTGATCCCCCTGTCCTTTTATTTCAAAAAGGGCCGGGTCAAGGTGGAACTGGGGCTCTGCAAGGGAAAAAAATCTTTTGACAAACGGGCGGATATCCGGGACCGGGATATGAAGCGGGATCTGTCCCGTGAGTTCCGCCAGGGCCTCCACTGAAGGGCGGCGGGAACCGGGGCCCGGCGATGAAAGGCCGGGACAAAAGGTATTCCCTTAATAATTGCTTTATTTTTTTTCAAATGATATACTTTATAATATGAAAAGAAAGCTTTTGGCGATCCTTCTTTTCACCCTTTGTATCCTCTCTTCTCCGGAAGCCCAGGAGAGCAAACCGGTTATCAAACTGAACCCCCTTTTCATTGAAGGCGCCGGCATTGAGGAATCCCGGCTTATCGAATCCCTGATCCACTCCTACCTTTCCGACATTGGCGAGGTGATTAACTACTTTGACGCCTCCCTGTCCCCGGATCCTTTTGCCGGGGCCGGCAACCCCCTGGATTCCTGGACCCGGATTCCCGATTACACCGTTACCGGAACCATCCACCTGAGACGGGACAGCCGCGTTTTCGCCCTGGAATTGCTGAACACCCGGACCGGCCAGACATGGTCCTTCACCTCGGTATATAAAAGCACCGGAGAGTTGGTCCTCAAGGCCCGGTCTATCCTGGAATCGGCCTTTGCCGCCGGGGGTCTTGAGGGACAGGTCAAACCGGCGGCCCTTCCCGAACCGGTCAACGAAGACCGGGTGGTGGGAACCTGGCGGGGGGAAGCGGGAATCGAGATGATCCGCCTCCAGCAGGGGGGCCGGGGGGTGGCGGTTTTTTCTTCCGGCGCGCAGATGGTTCTTTCCTACGTAATCGACGGAAACACCCTCCGGGTATGGCAGGTTTCCCCCAATTCGGAACGGTTTTACTATCCTCTGCCCCGGGACGCGGCCCGGGAGCTTGCCGCCGAAGCGGAGCCCATGACCTGGGAATTATCCCTTTACCGGGGCGGAACGGCGCTGGGCGGCGTGCGGATCGCCACCGGGGTTCAGTTTGAGGGAAACCGGGTGATTCAGTTATTGCCCGGAGGGGACATCCGGGAAGTGGAATGGACCAGAGGAGGGCATTAAGCCCGTTCCTGCCGGTCCCGGAGCATATCAAAAATCAAAAGGAGGGCGAAAACGGCCAGTCCGGCGCTCAGGGAGATGATTTTCAGGGTCCGGTCGGAAACAAAGTCCGGTTTTCCGGCCCGGAGTATATGCCCCGCGCTGGTGTGGGGATTTTTCATTCCCCCCAGGCCCACAATGCGGATATACCGTTCGTCTTTTCTTCCGTAGCCCAGTTCACGGGCATATACGGCGATGGCGTCCCGGTCATAGAGCAGGCTGTTTGTGGCGTTCTCCAGTTCCTCGTTGATCAACTGGAGGCTCTTCATGTTGGCCCATTGTCTGTCCCGGTCTGCCAGAAGCTGCTGGTATGCGGAAAGGCCGACGGCCCCGGTCAGCACTGAAGACAGGCCGTAAACGGCTACCGCCGTCCACAGGGCTATGAGGTACTTAAAGGCGCTCATTACCTCAATTTACGGAGGCTTTGGGATATTTCTTGAGAAAAGTCGCCGAATCATCCGGTTTCCCCCGGTTCTCCATTGACAACCGGAAAAGCCATGGGCTAACATTGGATATGTGGTTTTTGGAGCCCCTTTTTTTTCCAAAAAGACTATTCGGAATCCGTATTTTGGCCGATACTCAATAATATATGTGTTAATGAATGGGAGCGGTTCATGGCAGGCAAAAATAAACCTTCAATCTACTCTGATCGCAGCACAATCGGCTCTTCCAACGAACTCGACGAATACGGAGTCTGGGTAAAAAGCGAGCCTCAGGATCTTTCCGCGGTCAGCGCTGACAGCCAGGAGTCTGCCGAAGCGTCCGCTCCGGATATGGATGAACTGCCTGATTTCAGCGTTGATTTTGACGGCGGCGATATTTCCGGTCTTGGCCAGGACGATTTTGACATTCCCGATCCAGATGCTGCCGGGGAAACGGCGGCGGCAGGCCAGGAGCCTCAAGACGCCGGCCTCGACGACTTTTCAATTCCCGCGGACACGGAACTGTCCGGGGCCGGGTTTACCGAAGTTTCCATGGAAGATTTCCTGGACGGCGGGCCGGACCTGCCGGTGGAACCGCACGGCGCTCATGCGGCTCCGGCGGAAAAGAAAAGCGCCGGCGCCGATCTTTCCACCCAGCTTTTGATAAAAATCGCCGATGAGCTTTCATCTATCCGAAGCGAACTTTCCACCTTAAAAAAAGAATTTTCGTCCATCCGCCGGGAAGAAGCCGGAGCCGACAGGGGCGACGGCCAGAAAAAAGGATTTTTCACCGAAGGGGAAGATGAAAAAATCGCCCTCACCGGGGACGAACTGGACAACATTCTCAATACCGCCGATTTCACCGAAGAAGCGGGGGCCGATGCTACCGAAGAACTGCCCGGCGCGTATCCGGAGGGGGAAAGCGGGGAAAATTTTTCCTCCGGCGATTCCTTTGTTGTTGATGAAGCCCTGCCGGACATACTCTCCGACCAGGATGACATTCTCAGCGGCGGCGAGGAAGCCCCTGCCCTGCTGCTGGAAACGGAAGCGGGGGATATTCCCGAAAAAGACGATATTGTCATCGACCTTGATTTTGATACCATTGATCTGGAAAAGGTGAACAAAGGCAACCTTGCGGATTCTGCCGCCACCCCGAATCTGGAGAATTTTGACATTACGGTGGACGGTGAAAAAATCACCGGGGAAGATTCAGAGGAACTCCAACTGCTCCGGGAAGAAGGGGTGAGCCCGATGACCTCCCCGCCGGATGATACCAGTTACCTTGACGAGGAAACCCAGGATACGGGGAATGACGCGCCGGATATTTTTTCCTTTGACGCGGCGACCCTTGACGATGACGTGGATCTTTCCGGCGCGGTAATCGACGAACCGGATCTTTCCGGCGGAATCACCGAGAACCCCCTGGAGGAGCCTTCCCTGGAGACGCTTTCCTTTGACGATGACGACGCCGGCGACGGCAGCGGGGATGATATACACATAGACCTGGATTTTGAAAACATTGACCTGGAGGCCCACGAGAAATCCGAATCCTTTGATTTGGATGAACCATCTGATTTACCGGAAGAGGAAATCGCCCTTTCCATTCCCGAATCAAGTGAAGACCTCGATTTGGACATTCCCGGCGACACGTCCGGCCTGGGATCCCCGGTGGAGGAAGAGAACCTTAGCATTATTCCCGACGGCTTTGTGGTGGAGGCGGAAGACTCCCCGGTTCCCCTGGAGGAAGACCTGGAAGAGGATGTTCTTTCCGATGGGGACATTGACACCCTGGAAAAAAGTTCCGAAACCCTGGACCTTGAGGAACCGGATTTGGGCCTTCCGGCGGAGGCCGGTGGATCCGGCGACAGTCTGAATATTCCCCCGGATCTGAAACAGGGCCTGCGAACCGTCCTTTCCTACATGGACCAGCTTCTGGAATCCCTGCCGGAAGACAAAATCGAAGAATTTGCCAAATCCGAATATTTTGACATATACAAAAAACTTTTCAAGGAATTAGGACTGGATTAAATGGGGCTTTTAAGCAAAGCCGCTGTCAAAGCTGGAGATACGGAATACGAAGTCCGGGAATACCATAAAACTCATCCGTCTTTTCAGTGCCTTGTCCTGGAATTTCCCTGGGAAGAAAAACTTTCCCGCATGACGGCGAATTTCGGCGTTGCCTTCCCCCTCTCCCCGGAAAACAGCCTGGTGCTGATCCCCGGCGGTATGGACCGGGAACTGCTGGCCCACCGCCTGTCGAAAAGCCTCCCCGCCCGGATTTTGAACCAGTTTCAGGCCGCCGATCCCGGCGAAGCCCTGGAGCTGCTGGCCCCCTACCGCTAAAATGCCCGGCGGCAATCCGGTTGCCATGACCGAAGGCAAGGCTCCGGCCCTCCATTCCCGCTATAACCCCCAGGGGGAGGCGGAACGGTACATCGACGCCCTGAACCCCGGCGGCGAAACCGGGTATTTTATCCTTATTGAGCCGGGCCGGGGCTACCTTGTTCCGGTTCTGCAAAAACGATACCCCGGAGCCGCAATGATCGCCCTCCATCTGGACCCGGCCTTTAAACCCGCCGCAGGCGAAACAGGCGTCCCCGCATGGTTCCCTGGCCAGGAGCCGGGCCTCCAGCGGTTTCTGGAGGAGCATATCCCGGATACGGAGGCCCGGTTCGTCCGGATCATCGAATGGCGGCCCGGCCTCCGGGTATACGGGGAGCGATATTTGCGGCTGCTGGAGGAGGCGGCGGAATTTATCCGGCGGATAGACGCCAGCGCCCGGACGGCCCGGAATTTTGGCCGGCGGTGGCTGAGGAATTTTTTCAAAAACCTCCGGCTCCTCGATTCCCCGCTGAAACCGGAACCCTTTAACCGGCCCCTGGCGATCACCGGCGCTGGGCCCGGCCTGGAAGAAGCGATTCCCCGGATCAGGGAACTGAAAAAGGCCAGGCCCCTTTTTGTGCTGGCCGCCGCTTCTTCGCTGGCGGCCCTGGCGCGGGGCGGCATTATTCCCGACCTGGTTTTCAGCGCCGACGGCGGCCCCTGGGCCCTCCGCCACCTGTACGAATGTTTCCGCCTGCCAAACCGGGCAGGGGGCCCGCCGCCGCTGGCGGCCAACCTCTGCGCCGCCCTCCCCTCTCAATGCGCCGCCCTGCCCATCATGGCGCTGAACGACGGCAGCCTCTGGCAGCGGATCGTTCTGGAGGGTCTGAATATCCCGTCCCTGACGGTTCCCCAGCGGGGGACGGTCGGCGCGGCGGCTCTGGATTTGGCCCTTTCCTTGAGCGCCGGGAATATTTTTATCGCCGGCATGGATCTGGCGGTCCGGGACTTAAAAACCCATGCCCGGCCCTACGGCTTTGAGCCCCTGTTCCGGGGAACAGCTACCCGGTTCCACCCGTACTATTCCCAAATATTCAACCGGGCCGGGGAAATCCGCCGGGGGGGGAGCTACCAGATTTACGCCGCCTGGTTTGAAAAACAACTGGCCGGCTGGCCGGGCCGGATTTTTTCCCTGGGGGAAAACAATCCGGTGTTTCGGAACCTGAAAACCCCGGCGGAGTTGCCCGGAGCGGACACGGCGGGGACACACGCGGGCCGGCGGATTCCGGCGGCAGCGGGCCCGGCGGAGTTGCTCGGAGCGGGCCGGCGGATTCCGGCGGCAGCGGGCCGGGGGGCGGAGATCCTGATCCGGGCCCTTTCGGTTCCCGCCCTGGCCGAAACCCTGATCGGGGAACTGGCCCCCCTCCTCTGCCCGGACCGGGGAAAAATTCCCGCCGGGGAACTGGGCGCGGAGATTCAGGCCCTGGCCCGGCCCTATACGGAGGGCCGCCGTGGATAAACAGTTCTTTTTCGAGCGGAACCTGCTGGCCCTGTCCGGCCAGAACCCCGGGCTCTGCGCCCGCCTGTCCGCCGCGGAAACCACCTTGAACCGCTATAAATTCCTGGAATCCCGATCCGGGGAAACCATTCCCGCCCTGATTGACGCCGCCAGGGGGGCCCATCCGCTCCATTCCCTGATCGATCCCCGGCGGGAAGGGGAACGGCTGATCTCCACCCTCAAGGACGAAGGCTTCCTTGTCTTTCCGGGCCTGGGCGGGGGCTATGCCGTGGAAGCGGCCCTGCAACGGCCCGGCCTTTACCGGGCGCTGGTGATCGATTACGACATAAACGGTGTCGCCGAACTGCTCTGCTCCCGGGAATATATCAAAATTTTGGGGGATCCCCGGTGCCGCCTGATGGTTGACCCTTCCGGGGAAGAACTGGAAGCCTATATTCTGGAACATTACCAGCCCGCCCTGTCCGGGGGCATCCGGGTCTTCCCCCTCCGGGCCCGGACCAAATTTGCGGGGCCCCGGTTCAACGCCGCCGGGGAAAGCATCCAGAACGCCCTGACAAAGGTCTCGGCGGATTATTCGGTGCAGGCGTATTTCGGCGCCCGGTGGTTTTCAAACATCATCAGAAACCTGGAGCAGGCGGCGGTTCAGAACGGCCCCTTTCCGCCAATCCGGGAAGCGGCAATATGCGCCGCCGGGCCCTCGCTGGACGCCCAGATTCCCCTGCTGGCGGAACAGCGGCGATCCGCGAAAAGGGCCCCCTTTATCATCGCTACGGATACCAGCCTCCCCAGCCTCTTCAATGCGGGGCTGGAGCCTGATGCGGTGGTCTCCATCGATTGCCAGCATATCAGCTATTATCATTTTATGGCGGGCCTGCCTCCCCATATCCCCCTGTTTCTGGATCTGGCAAGCCCGCCCCTTTTGGCAGGGTTTTCCTCCCGGCCCCGTTTTTTTTCCGGCGGTCATCCCCTGGCCGCCTATGTTTCCCGGCGCTGGCGCTTTATCCCCCCGGTGGACGTCTCGGGGGCCAATGTTACCTACGCCTGCCTTTCCCTGGCCGAAACGCTGGGGGCGGAGGGCATTACCCTTTACGGCGCGGATTTTTCCTGCCCCCGGGGACAGGTCTATTCCCGCGGCGCCTATATTTATCCCTACTTTGATACCCGACAAAACCGCTTTTCCCCCAAAGAGGCTCTTTTTTCCGCCTTTCTCTACCGGAATTTTCCGCTGAACAAAATCCGGGGGGGCGGGCCGGATGACTGGTATTACGAAACCGCCATACTGAACCGTTACCGCTCCCTGTTGGAAGCAAAGGCCGCCGCCATGGAGACCCCCGTCCGCGCCATACCGGGCCGGGGCGCGCCGATCAGGATAGGCCAGGGGGGGCAAAAAAATTCCCGCCGGTTCCCCCGAATTTTCGCCTCCGGGCCGGAACAAAAAAGCCTCCGGGCTTTTCTCGAAGAATACCGGAACGGAATCAAAAGACTTCCCCCGCTGGAGAAAGACATCTTCGCCGGCATCGCACGGCTTACCGAAGAGGAACGGGCGATCTTTATCACGCTGCTCCCCCTCGCCGCCGCCGTCAAACGCCGTGAAAATACCCCCGGCCCCCCGGAAACCATCGAAGCGGCCAGAGACTACTGCGTCAAAAAAATTGACCGGTTCACTGCCCGCTTATAACGAAAACGCCGCATAGCCGACAAAGGAACCGGGGACTTCGTCTTCGGCATCGGCGCTGGTGCCGTAGGCCAGCAGGCGGGGACGGGGGCGGCCCAGGGCCTGGGCGTAGCCCAGCGCGCAAAGCACGGCGCCGGCGGAACAACTGGATCGATCCGTTTCGGCCCGTTCAAGAATTTTTTCCGGGTTTCCCACTTCCACCGCTTCGATAAAGGCCCGGTCATTCAGCTCCCGGACCCAGCGGAGGGCTTTTTCGCCGCGGCCATGGGGGGAAAAGATGTAGTTATCGCCATAGTGGGTTAAATCGGTGGAACCCAGCACCGCCAGTTTCCGGCCCAGACTGGCGGCGGCCCCGGCGATCCGTTTTCCCGTTTCCAGCGAATCCATATCCGCGGGGAGCCGGAGCCAGAGGAGTTTCGCCTGGGGAAGAAAAAAATGAACCATAGGGAGGAGGACTTCCACCGTGTTATCCCGGTACCGGTCTTCCCTGCCGCCAATTTCTCCTTGCAGCAGGGTCCGAAGTTCCGTGTCGATGGGCATGATCCCCAGCGGTGTGCGGACTCCGCCCTCTTCGGCAAAAAGGGGCGGCGCCCCCGCGGGGAGGTGGCCCCCCGCCACAACCACGGTATCCGCATCCCGGTTCAGGGCGGACACGGCGGCGGCGGCGATCCGGCCCGAGTAAAACCACCCCGCATGGGGGGCGATTGCGGCGGCGGCGGGTTCCCCGGCGGCCCCGGAACAATTCGTCAAAAACCGGGAAATTTTCCCCGGATTCCGGGGATACCAGCCCGGCGGCAGGCAGGGTTCCCTTACGATCATTTCGCGCTCCGCTTAAGATTTTCCCAAACGCTGAATTTTCGGAAAGGGCTCCAAATCTTTCGCCTTTTGGGAACCTCTGAAGACTTTAGTTTTCAGAGGTTTTCGTATCTTTTTTTATCCTAGCAAAACTTGAAAAAAACGTATATAATATCCTCATGCGGCAAAAAGACACCCCCCATAAAGGTTCAGTCCTTAGTGCGCTGATCGCTTCGGTTTGTATTATTGTGTACCTTGCGGCCCTGGTCTTTGCGGCGATCCGAATCTATGCAAACACCAGAGAGCGCCACCTTGTGGCGGAGCGGGAATTTTATGACATCGCCGATCTGGCCGCCGCCGCCGGGGTTTTGGGCTTTATGGACGAGCCTTTTATCCAGACCATGTATGACGCTCTTAACTCCAGCCGGCCCCTGCTGGCGCTGATCATCTCCGGGCCCAACGGCGAATACGCCTTTGAAAAGGAACCGGGCACGGCGATCAATTGGGTGAATAATTCCCCCCGGTTCAAAACCCGGTTTGACATTTCCCGGGAGCCCCTGTACCAGCCCCTGCAGATTCCGGGGCAGCGGAACGTCAATATTCAGGCGGTGGCAAGAACGCTGGATTACGGTTTGATCATCTCGATTCTGCGGCAAACCCTGCTGGCCATTCTGGCTGCTTTGGCTCTGGCCTTTTTCACTCTGCTGCTGGAATCCCTGATCGGGAAAAAGCCCGCCCCCGTGTATCAGGACGGGCCGCGGCAGCCCCCGCCTGAGGAAGGCCGCCGGAACGGGGCGGGAGTGGCGGTGAAGCAGGAGCCGGCCCGGTACGAGGAAACCCCCACCCCGGAAGCGCCGCCGCCCGCGGGGAAAAACTTCGCGGGAGAAGACCCGGCGGGGCCGCGGGGGCTCTATTCCCCCAACGGCAACATCGGCTGGGAAGATTACACCCAGGATCGCCTGGCCGCGGAACTGCACCGCTGCGCTTCTTTTGAGCAGGATCTGGTTTTTATCATCATGGAATTCAAGGAAAGGCTCCCCGGTGGGTTTTACCGTCAGTTTGCCGAAGACGCGGTGAATTTTTTCACCCTCAGGGATTTGATTTTCGAGCGGGGGGAACGGGGTATTTCCATCATCTATCCGAATATCGATCTGGATCAGGGCTTTTCCCGGTCCGAGGAATTTCACAACCGGATTCTCAGCAAATATTCGGGCTCGTTCCGGGCCAAAACCGACCTCTGCATCGGCCTCAGTTCCCGGGCCGGGAGGCTGGTGGATGCGGAGCGGATCATCTTCGAGGCAACGGAAGCCCTGGAACGGGCCCTGGCGGATCCGGTTTCCCACATTGTGGCCTTCAAAAGCGATCCGGAAAAATACCGGGCCTTTGTCCGCCGGGGGCTTGAGACCCCGGAAACCTAGGAGCCGTTCCGGGCGGGGTAGTTCATTCCTGGTCAGGTCCTGACGGCGGCTTCTCAAAGAAGGCGGCGTCCCGGAACAGCCGCTCCACAGCCCAGCCTGCCAGCGAATACACATAGGAGGACCCGGATACGGCTGCCAGACGGCGGTTCGACTCGTCCGCCGCGCCCAGCCGGAGCGTGCGGATGCTGCCGTCCCCCAGTTCCAGCGCCACCCGGCCATCGTTAAAGATCGGATCGCCAGGCCCGGCTTCGGCGGAAAAATCGTCCCCCTCGATGTTCAATATGCCGCGGATATAGGAATCTACTTTGACGTTATCGAGATCCGCCACCGCGATGCCGCCGCTGAGGGTCCAGTTGGAGCCGTTGCGGGTAAAGACCTGGGGTTCCGGCTCCGGGCCCGCCGCCGGGGGGTACACGGTCAGGCGCTGAACGCCGTCCACATCCAGCTTGCCGTCCTCGCTTTCCGGGAAGAGCCGGAGGTTGTACCAGGAGCTGAGGCTGCCCGAAATATAGCCGGAAAACCGGTCTTCCCCGGAACGGACCTCGTTTTGTCCGGCCTTCCGCAAATACACTTCCCGCCCGGTCTGATCCCCCTGCCCGACCAGCAGATCCAGCAGGATCGGCCCGGCTGCCCCTTCCGCCCCGTCTCTGGCCGGAGAGGGGGCTCCCGAAACCCGGATCCGGGAAGCGGCCTTTTCATCAAGGCCCAGCCGCTCATGGGCCGCCGAGGTGGAGGCCTGAACCGGATAGGGGGCTTTTTTGCCCAGGAGCCCGAGAAAGTCGTCCACCCGGAGCTGCCGGGCAGGGTACTCATTACCCTCATGGGCTGTGTACCAGATATTGTTTCGCCGCACCAGTTCAACGGCGGTTTCGGCCTCCGGCGGGCCGGAAATCACAATACGCTCCGCCTGGGCAAGCTGCCGCGAATCGATCCAGCTGTAGGCGGCGCTCCGGCGGCCCGCCCGCTCGGGCTCAAAGATCAGGGTCAACACATATACGAGGGCCAAAAGCCCCGTTACACCGGAAAGAACCGCAAGTTTTCGCTTATACACCATCGGAGCGCTCCTTCTCTTCGGCTCCGGCGGCGCGGACTTTGCGCCTCCAGGCAACGCCAATCCCCAGAAAAATCACCAGCAGGGGAAATACCACCACATTGAGGATCTGGGCAAAGCGCATGGCCGAAACTTTTTTTACCGGGTCGCTTATGTGGTCAAGCCGCCCCATCTGGGAGTCCCGCCCGCGGATGCCGATAATGTCGTCATCGTTCCCCAGCCAGTCCACGGCCTGGAGGAGGAAATCCAGATTCCGCTGCGCCCGAGTCATATTGATCAGGCTCGTGGCCATATCCGTATCGCCGATAACGATGATCCGGGAGGGCCGGGCCCCGGCAGGCATATCGGGAAGCTCCTCGCCGGAACCCTCCCGCCGGGGTTTGTCCCGCCCCGTGAACCAGCCGGGAAAAGTTCCCGTCAAGGCCGCGGCCATGATCTTCTGCCCCCTGGTCTCCGAAGCCTCCCGCTCCAGGAGATAGGGCGTTTCCGGGCTAGTGGTAAAGTTGTCCCTCATGCTCCAGGCTTCGGGAGTAGTGCTGAAAAGCGGCTCCCCCTCCACCCCTTCGGGGGTTTGCAGTTCCAGCGGGCTGGGCCAGAAGAGGTCCATCCCGCCGAACCGGGCGCCTGCCGCCGGATGCCCGCTGTTGCCGTTTTCCGCCAGAATCCCGATCCAGAGGGGATACCGGACCATCCTGAACTGTACGGCCCCGCCGGGCGTCCGGGTCTGGTACTGGAGGGTCAGGGCAGTCCGGTCCAGGGCCAGTTCTCTTTTCACCCGGGCTCCGTAGAAAGCCACCATATCCAGAAGCCCCAAATCGCCGATGGGCCGGGCTTCCAGGCTGGCTTTGGAATCGACATACACCCCCTCCAGCGCGAAAAGCACCTTTCCCCCGCTTTGGATATAGCGGTCAATCCGGTAGAGGGCCCAATTGTCCAGCTCTTCCATACCACCCAGGATCATCAGAACCGGGAGGGTATCGGGAATCTCGTCTCCCGGATTGATAAGCCGTATCCGGTATCCCGATTGGGTAAAGGTCTGGTTCACATAGCCGTAGTCGTCATTCCACTGCCGGGAACTGTCCCCCACGATAACCCCCAGTTGGCGTTCACTCCCCCGGATCAGCGCCCTGATCCGGGAACTGAGGTCGTATTCCAGCGTATCCAGCGAAAAGACCACCGGAAGGACTTCGGCCTTTTCCAGATATTCAATGACAAGGCCCGTATACACCGTGGCGATGCTGGCCTGATCCGTTTCCACAATCTGAATCTGCTGGGGCAAAACGCCCAGCCATTCCACCTGTTCCGTCAGGTTTGCCCTGGCGGGATCCCGGATCGTAAGCCGCACTTTTCCCCGTGAATTGGCGGCGTATTCCCGGAGCAGGTCTGTAATTTCGCCGGGCATGGGATGTTTGGAAGCCAGCTTGTCCGAAAGGTAGTAGGTGATCCGCACCTGATCGGGAATCTCCGAAAAAAGAGTCCGGGACGCCGGAGATATGGTATAGGCTTTGTTCCGGGTCAGGTCCAGCCTGAACCAGATGCGTCCGCACACGAGGAGCCCCAGAATCAGGGCCCCAATGGACAGGGCAGTAAGGATTATCGTCTGTTTCTTTGTCATTCCCTACCTCCACTTCCTGAAAATCAAAACTCTGGTAGTGAGAAAGAGAAACAGCGCGGTGGAAATGATAAAAAACGCCAGATCTCGGCTGTCGATAAGCCCCCGCGAAAAACTTTCAAAGTGATAGGACAGGGAAACAAAGTTGATTCCCTCCGCAAGCCGCTGAGGGAGATCAAAGGTCATGGTCAGGCGGTTGATCAGCATCACCACAAGGAGAACCACCGCGCTGCCCAGAAAAGCCCCGGCCTGATTTTTGGACAGCGCCGAAAGGAGGAGCCCCAGCGCGGTGGCCGAGGAACCCAGCAGCAGAGCCCCCGTATATTCGCAGAGGATCACCCCGCCGTCAAATTCACCGAGCGGGAGGAGGCTCAGGGGCAGGGGGATGGTCAGGACCAGAATCGCGGCCAGTACCGACAGGGACGAAAAAAATTTCCCCAGCACCAGATCCCATTCGGAAAAGGGCATGGTCAACAGCAGTTCCACCGTTCCCAGCTTCCGTTCCTCCGCCCAGCTTTTCATGGTGATCGCCGGGATGGTCAGGATAAACACAATGGGAAAGGCGGCGAAATAGGGCCGGACCGTGGCGGCGTCCAGGGTAAAATAATGCTGAAAATAAAAAAACCACACCGAACAGAAGAGGAGGAAAAACACGGCGATTCCGTAAAAGGCCGGGGAATTGCCGTAGGAATACACTTCCTTCTTCGCCAGCGCCAGGGCCCGTTTGGGCAGTATGTTGATGTTCATTGATCCTCCCCCTGGCGCGCGAGCGGCTTGTCCGCCCCTTCCCCGCCGGCAGGCGGCTCACCGGCAGGCGGCTTGCTCGTCCGTTCCTCTCGCGTAAGCTTCACGAAAATGTCCTCCAGGCTGAGTTTTTTCCGGGTCATGCCGAGGATTTTAAGCCCCTCGGCTACGGCCCAGTCAAAGATCCGTTCCCCTACAAGGCTATCGCCGTCCCGTCCGGGGATGAAAAAGCCCGCTTCCACGAGGCCCCCGTCTCTGGAGTTCACGGCCCCGACAGCCAGTTCCCCCCCGATGCGGAAAAGCTTGTCCCGCACCGCGGCGGCGTCCGCGCCCTTGAGCAGCAGTTCCCAGGTGTCGCCGCCCTTCATGGTTCCGGCGATTTCCTCCGGGTTCCCCTGGGCGGCAATACGGCCCTCGTTGAGGATCAGCACCTGGGAACAGATCGCCTCCACCTCCTGTAAAATGTGGGTGGAGAGGATCACAGTTTTCCGTTTGCCCAGTTCCTTGATGAGGGACCGGATTTCGATAATCTGGTTGGGATCCAGGCCCGATGTGGGTTCGTCCAGAATGAGGATGGGGGGATCGTGGAGGATCGCCTGCGCCAGCCCGGTCCGCTGTTTGTAGCCCCTGGAGAGGGTTTCTATCCGCTTTGAACGGTAGGCCCGCAGGCCGCAGGCTTCAAGGCTGGCGTCCACCGCTTTTTTCCGCTCCGCCTGAGGGATGAGCCGGGCATCGGCGATGAAGCCCAGATACTCATCCACGGTAAGATCACCGTAAAGGGGGACGCTTTCCGGGAGGTAGCCGATCCGCCGTTTTACCTCCACGGGGTCTTCCTGGACGGAGACGCCGTCCACCAGGGCGCTTCCCTCCGAGGGGAAGTGGTAGCCCGTAAGAATCTTCATGATAGTGGTTTTTCCCGCGCCGTTAGGGCCGAGGAATCCCAGAACCTGCTCCGCGCCGACGGAAAAGGACACATCCTTGACCGCTTCAACCGGGCCATAGCGTTTGGTAAGTCCCTGTACTTCAATCATGGGGCTGGCGGCTCCTTGTTCAATGGAAAAATAGAGTTGTTTAAAAACTTCAGTTTTTGAACGACTCCTCTTAAAAACAGCAAAAATGCGGAGCATTGAAACCCGCAGGGTTTCTTGCGAGACTTGCAAGCTAACCTTTGGTTAGCCGATAACCAACCGGGTTATTGAACAAGTCCAATGACTGGGGCTGTTCCAAAGCTTCGGTTTTGGAACAGCCCCGATTTTATATCGGTTTATATCAAGGGAAGCTCCGGAAATCCCGGTTGGGTTTCCGGAGCTTCCCTCAAATAACAAAAAAACACCCGGCAAAGTAACAAAAAATTTATAGCAAAAAAGGACGGTTTTCGCAAGGCATAACCCGCCGGGGCCAGAGAAAAAAGCGTTTTCGCCGTATCCTCAAGGCGCAGCCCCGGTATGAAAAATGAGAGTTGAGGCTGTTCCAAAACTTCAGTTTTTGGAACAGCAACCTTGGATTTATATGGAAAAGCGGACATTTGACCGCTTTTCCAAGAGGTTGTTTCAAAACCAACCGGGTTTTGGAACAACCTCAGTTGTTTAAAAACTTCAGATGTTGCTGTTTTTAAGGGTTTTTCAACTCTTCCAGCCAAAGCCGATAAAGGGGAACAGAAGACCCTGGGATCCGTCAACGGAAAAGAGGTTCACGTAATCAAGGCCCAGTTCGGCGAAAAACCGGGGATAAAAAATCCATTGCAGGGAAAGGCCCCCGTTCATCGAAGGTATCCATGTTGAAATGGGGGCCTGTTTGTAGCCCCTGATGGTATAGGAAAGGCCCGGCGTCAGCGTCCCGCCGCCCCCCAACCGGAAACCCAGCGCCAGATGCGGAGACAGGGTGTACTGATACAGCAGGTTCAGCCGAACATCAAAAAAATGGGCGGAGGCGGAAAGCCCGGTTTTTGTTACCGAAAGATAATTCCAGGAGACGCCGGTTTCCGCGCCCAGCGAACCCCAATTCCCGGCCAGGGGAAGAAAACCGGCCCGGAAAGAAATTCCCGGAGGATATATGCCGCCGTCAAAAAGATCGCGCAGGTAGCCGTAAACGGGAACCGGGGGCGCGGCGGAAAGGGAGGCAAACCAACCGGCGGAAAAGGGGTTCAGCACCACACAGTTTTTGCGGGCCTCAAAACCGCCGAAATTTCTGACACACAGTTCGTAGCGGCCCGCGGCCAGTCCCAGGGAACGAAAAACTACCCGCCCGCCGTTCCCGCCGGGGAATGCCGTATATTCCACCGGAAGGATCGTTTCCCCTCCGGCAAGGGGGCGGAGGCTGAGTTCCGACTCCGGCAGCAGATTCGTCCCCTCAAGCTCAATGACCCAAACCGTGTCTTCCCCGGTCAGGGTAACGTGATCCGGGCTTATCCGGCGGAGAACCGGAGGCCGGGCCCGGTCAATAGTAAAGGCCGCCCAGTTGGTGGAATATTCAAACCGGTCCAGCAGATTGTATACCAGAATCCGGTAGCGGTATCTGCCCCCGGCAAGGCTTATCTCAATAAAATTTTCGGTCCTGCTCTGGCGCAGAATTTGGCTGTATGAGCCGTTTGCGTTTTGCCGCTCGATAATTACCTCGTACCGGAAATCGTTCTCGTCCCTGATCCAGGAAAGCCGCTGGATAATCTGTACGCCCTCGGGCGTTTCCACGACCCGGATCGAATTTCCGCCCGGGCCGCCGCCGGCAAAATCCCGCCCCGCCGGATTGTCCCGGTTCTGGGCAAAAGAAAAACCGGGAAGAAACAAAAAAAGAAGCAGCCAGTAATTCCGTTTAATTGCCATATAAGGTCCCGGCTCCCGGCAGATCGTGGCGTTCCAGCACGGGAATATCCACGGTAAAACGGCTTTCCGCGATGCTCCCCCGCTCAGACCCGCCGCTTCCGCTTCTGAGGGCCCGTACTGTCCAGACAAAAGCGCCCCGTTCAAGGAGGTTGAATTTATTGAAGGTATAGCCGGAACCTGGTATTTCCGCCGATTCAACAAGCCGCCGTCCGCCGCCGGTTTCCCGGTACAGTGAAAACTCATAGGCCCCGGCGCCGGGGACCGGGTTCCAGCCAAAGTTGATGCTCCGGCTTGTCCTAAGCTGGGCGGGCCCCAGCACATAGCCGTTTTCGGGCCTCAGCCCGCCCGGCGGGAGCAGGGGCGGCGGGGCCGGTGGCGCTTCCGTCCGGGCCGGTGCGGGGGCGGCGCTTGTCCCGGCGGCGCTCGTCCGGGCCGGCGCGGGGGCGGCGTTTGTTCCGGCAGCGGGAGAAGCCGGTTCCCGGACCGTGAACGAGGCCGCTGGGGAGGCGGCGGAATTTCCCCCATATACCGGACTTACCCGCCAGTACCAGCGGCCCGTTTTCATCGAGGAAAGGACAACCCGTTTTCCGCTGACCTGCATATAGACCGCCGCCTTTTCCATGGCCGGATTATCCGCCACCTCAAGGGTGTAAAGGCCGCCGGGACGGCCTTCATCACCGCCCCCGGCCCAGCGAAAGCCGATTTCCCCGCCGGCCCGAAAGACTGCCCCTTCGGCGGGCAGGATAAGCCGGATCGGGTTTAGGGGCGCCGCGGCGCCGCCCTCTCCGGCCCTTTTTCCCGGCCAGGCGTTTTCCGGGCCGGAGCCTTCGCCGGCCCGGAAAGTTTCCACCCGGCCCCCGGCCTCCCGCAGCGCCGCGCTGCCTCCATCAATCCGAAAGGCAAAGCCGCTGTCCCCGGAAACGGCGCTCACCGAGCCGCCCGGGGCCAGGGTCAGGGTGTTTTGTCCCGAAACCACCACCGCCCCGCCGGAACCGGCGGTAAAGGACAGCGCGCCGCCTGACAATTCGATCCGGCTTTGCCCGGTTCCCTTTTCGGCGCCAATCCGGATGATAGTATTTTCTCCCAGATCCGTTACGGCGCCGCCTTCAAGCAGGGTAAGGGCCGCCTGGGAACGATCTCCGGTTCTGATAAAATCCCCCAGATACACGGGGGATGTTTTTTGCAGATAATTCCAGAGCAGCCGATCTTCGGAACGGCGCTGGGCGACACGATGTTTCAGGGTTACGGTTCCCACAGGCGCCGCGTTGAGCCGGGACAGACTCCGGTATAGGTCCTGGCGGAAAAACCACAGGCAAAGGGCCATCCCCCCAAGGCAGAACAAAACCACAAAAACATCCGCGGCCCGTTTCCCGGAAAAAACCATCCGGTCATCCGCCAATTTTGTATTTATGTTCTTCCGCATTGACGTTCACCTTGCGTACATCGGGGGCTTTTATTCCCAGCAGTTCCCGCAGTTCCGAAAGGGCAGCGGGTTTTTTCTGTTTCGTTCCCTCCAGGGACTTCAGGTTGATCACCGCAAACATCCGCACCGGTTTTTCCTTGCCCTTCACCGTAACCGTGGGCATTTCTTCGGTAATAAGATGGCGGCCAATAAGGTTCCAGGTATTTTCGGTGATTAAAATATCCGTGCCCAGAGGCTTGTTGAGGGTTTCGGTCCGGGCGGCAAGGTTCACCGCATCGCCTATCACGGTATAATCCATGCGGCGGCTGGAGCCGACCTGCCCGGCCACCACTTCCCCGGTATTGATCCCGCAGCCGATACGGATCACCGGGTTTTTGTCCCCGCCCCGGCCCTTGTTGTATTCGCAGAGGGCCGCGCGCATGAGGAGGGCCGCCTTCACGCAGTTCAGGGCGTCTTTGGCGGGGCTGCCGGCGGTAAGAGGCGCGCCCCATACGGCCATTACCGCGTCGCCGATAAATTTGTCCACCACGCCGCCGGTTTTATTCACGCAGTCCACCATGCGGGTCATGTAGTCGTTGAGAAATTCCACCACATCATGGGGGTTGAGTTTTTCGGAAATCGCCGTAAAGGAACGAATGTCGGAAAAGAACACCGTAACTTCCCTAGTTTCGCCCCCCAGGGAAAGTTCTCCCCTCATGGCCCGCTCGGCCACCGCGGGGTTGGTAAAGCGTCCAAAGCTTTCCTTGAGCCGTTCCCGTTCCGCGAGGCCCCGGCCCATTTCGGTAAAGCGGGCGGTAAGAAAGCCGATTTCATCGGCGCTTTGCACCGGAAGGCTGATTTCAAATTCGCCGTTTTTGATCCGGCCTGCGGCGGCGGCCAGCAGTTTGACCGGCCCGCTGATTGTTTTGGAAAAGAACCAGACGAAGATCACCGCCAGAAACAGCACCGCCCCGGCAAGGTAAAGGTTCCGCCGGGTAGTGGCGGCGATCCCTTCAAAGACCACGGTTTCCTCTATGCGGGTAATCACATAGCCCTGGGAGACGGAAGAAAAGGCGCCGAAGTACCGTGTCCCGTCCGGCCCGGTATAGAGGGTCTGCATAAAGGGTTTCCCGCTCTGCCGGGCCAGGACAACCAGGGGATCCGTCGCGGCGCTGGTTCCCGCAAGCAGCGGATCGGGGTGAACAAGAATATCTCCCTCGTCGTTGACGAGAAAACTGGTGTTGGTTCCCGCGCCGAAAATTTCTTCCAGTGCCTCCGGCGAAAAGAACACCAGCGCCGCCCCCTGTCCCGGCGCGGGAAAGAAAAATCCCAGCAGGGGCATGGCCGGCGGGGATGCTTCGTCCGGCGGCCCGGCGGAGGAAGCCGGCGGTGAAACGGTAAGGAGCAGGGTGTCCCCCGCGGCGGCCCGGGCAAGGGCCTCTTGCCGCGAAGCGGTATAGGCGGCAATGGCGGCGGGATCAAGAACGCCGGAACCGAAGCGGCTGTTGATAAAGGAGCGGTTTTTCCCGTCCCTGTCAACCAGGGTCAGGGCGGCGATATGCCGGTTCTGTTCAAAGAAAAAGCGGACAAAGGATTCCGTGGAAGCGCCGGACGTACGGCCCCCCGAATTTCCACCGGCAGCGGCGCCCCGCAGCAGGACCAGGGCGTTGGAACGGATCAGGGAAAGGATCGTTTCGGACGCTGTGGCGGCCCGCCGGTTTACGCTGAGGTTGTTGTCCTCGGCGTTGAGCCGCAAATCCCGGGAAACCATCCAGGACACGAGGAAGCTGGCGGCCCCCAGGGAAACCGCCAGTATGGCCGTTACCATGAAAACCAGTTTCGCCCCGATGGGGAAGCGGACGGCCCCCGCGCCGGCCCGCGGCGCATCGCGTTTAGGGCTCATACCACAACTTCGGGTAGACGGGGTTTCCGTCGTTCCAGGCGCCCAGGCTTTTCCAGTACCGTTCACCGTCCGATCCGTCGCCCAGCCCCCATTCCGTGAATGTGGGATCAGGCCATTCTCCGAAGCCAAAGAGCGCGGCGTTGACGTCGGAAGCGGGCTCTCCGATCCCCTTCGCTGCATCACTCACACCCTTAACCCAATAGTTGCATACGGCGCCGGCGCCAGTGTCAAGGCGTCCCACAACGCCGCCACAGTATCCGCCATAACCGCCATTCCTTGTTACCGCGCCGGTATTATAGCAGGCGGTAATTTTGTCTCCACTACCAAGCACTCCCACGACGCCGCCAATGTTCGAGCCGCCAGGCGCTGAAACCGCGCCGGTATTATAACAGGCGGTAATTTTACTGCTATTATGCGTGCGTCCCACGATGCCGCCACTGTCCGAGCTGCTGCCCGACGCTGAAACCGCGCCGGTATTATAGCAGGCGGTAATTTCGCCTCCATTAAGATTTCCCACGATGCCGCCCGGGAAGGCTCCGCTCACGGCGGCGGCGTTGGAGCACGCCTTGACTGTTCCCCCAGTATTATATCCGGCAATTCCTCCCGCATTCATCTCCGCCGTAACGCTGCCGGAACGGACATGGACCTTTTCCACCGTACCACCCTCAATATCGCCAAAGAGCCCCCCCGGATTGAACAGGTTTACGAACAGGTTGTAGATGCCGTTGTTGTTGCCGTCAAAGCTTCCGGTAAATTTGTTGCCGAGATAAGACCCCACCGGGATCCATGACAGGCCCATCAGATCCAGGTCCGCCTCCTGCCGGTAGTTGCCGCTCAGGATAGCGGGGTCTGTACCTATCATCTGGAATTCCGCGTAGCTGCCGATGGGGATAAAGCCGCCCCCAGGTTCCCGGAAAGCCAGGACGCCGCCGGGCTGGACGTTCAGCGTAATGGTGTCCGTGTCGGGCCGGCCTATCAGATGGATCACTCCGTTAGTGGTAATGCTTTTGATGATTTTTCCGGTCGCCAGGATTGAATCACCGGGAAAGAAGGGGCCGGCGGCGCTTCCGTCCTTATAGGTAATGCTATAGCCCCCGGTGTACTGACCCAGGCTCAGGTTCAGAAAGTCTATATGACCGGGTTTCAGCGAAAGGTTAAAGGGGTAACAGGAGGCCGGTAAAAACAGCGCCGCGGCGGCAATCCCCAAAAACACTCTATATAGCGTACGTTCCATGCTATACACGCTATATGTATGGGGGGGGGGGGGGGGGGGGCAAACTTTTCCCCCGGCGGTTTCCCAAAAAAAATACCCTTTTCCAAAACGTAGCAGGCAACGTAAAAACAGCGGCCTTTTGGGGGGGCCCCGCG
>JAISBS010000019.1 GCA_031266075.1 Treponema sp. | reverse complement strand
GCCTCTATGGCGGCGTTCATCGAAAGCAGGTTGGTCTGGCTGGCGATGTTTTCCATCACCGCGTTGATTTCCAGCAGCCCTTCGGATTCACGGGCGATCTCCTGAATGTCCGCGGCCACACCCTGAATACCTGAACGGCCCACCTCCGAAGCGGCGGCCAGGTCTTTTACATTGTCGGCGTTTCTGACCAGGGTCTGCGTGACCGACCGGATGTTGGCCAGCATTTCCTCAATGGCCGAGGAGGACTGGGTTACACTCTCGGTCTGGTGTTCAATATGCTCATTCAGCTTGTTGATGTTGGCGGTGATCTGCTCCATGGTGGCGTTGGTTTCCGTAACGCTGGCGGACTGGTTGATCACCCGGCCCTTGACGCTCTGGATATTGGCGGTGATCTCGTTAATAGCCGCGGCGGTTTCGGTCATGTTGCTGGCCAGTTCGTTGCCGACGTCAAAAAGGGCCACCGCCTGCTGTTTGATGACAAGCACCAGTTTTCTGATTTTTCCCAGCGTCTGGTTAAAGTAAAGGGCCAGATCACCGATCTCGTCTTTGGAGCTATAGGTGATGGTTTTGGTTAAATCCCCCTCCCCCTCGGAAATATCTTTCAGGGTCATGGATACGTTGATAATGGGCTTGACGATGCTGCTGGATACGAAAAATATGATGATCGATACGACAATCATCACAATCGTCGAAAGGACGATGGTAAAGATGGTCATCATGGTAACTTGTCTGAGTACTTCGCGCTCGGGGATGCCGATCATCACCGCCATGGGCTTTTCCATCTCCCCAATAACGATGGGATGAAAAGTCATCCATAAATAGGTTTTCATAACCGGCGAGAATTCCCGCAGGCGGTAGGATTCACCGGCGGCAATTTTGGCGGCGACTTCCCCGGTATAATCGCTGTATAGGCCGGCATCGGCCTCGTGGATGTTTTGCCCCACCCGGTCTTTCACATAGTGGGCAATAATGGTTCCGTCATTGGTATAGGCCGCCGCAAGGCTGCCCTCATAGGGCTGAATAGCCTCGATAATCGACTGGAGGTAGGCAATGTCAACAATAATCCCCACGGCCCCCACAACCGTGCTGGTCCCTTCGGGAATAATCGGGACAATGATGTCAAAGGTATAGGTCTGGACGCCATTTACCATCCGGGGTTCCGGATCGGTCATATATTCCTTTTCGCTCACCGTACTCAGGATAGTCTCGTAATCCCGGCAATACCGCAGCGTTACATTGCCCGACTCCCGGCTGTAGAGGGGAATAAACTGACCCGAAGGACTCGTACCCGGCTCGCCAATATGGAGCGAATCCCTGTCCAGGACATTCGGTTTCCAGACCGTATACATACAGACAAACCGCGGATTTGAGATAAAGATCTGCCGCAGGGCTTCATAAAAAAACAAGCGCCGGGTCGATGCTTCCATGTCCGCATAACCGTTCATAATCTGGGAAGAGGTCCGGGCAACCCCCAGATACACCTCGTACCGGCGCTGAATATCGGCAGCCTCCAGCCCCGCGAGGTTTTCCTCGCTTTCCAGAGCGGTTTCAATCTGCATATCACTGGCGCGGTTCAGCAAAACAACCGATATGACGGCCACCACGGCAACCAGTATGCTGATAACGATAACACTGAGCCGAATCCGTAATTTCATAGTGCCCCCTGTTTTAAGGCCCGTAGCCTGATAAGTCTATTTAAGAATAGTACATTATCCCGATTTTTGGAATAAAAGAATCAATAAAAAATTCGGGGCTGTTCCAAAACTTCAATTTTTTGGAACAGCCCCCTTGAATTGGGGGGAAAAACCGGGCCTGGACCAGTTTTTCGGGAGCTTGCCTGGAGCCTTTTTCCAAAACTAACCGGGTTTTGGGAAAAGTCCTTTGTTCCGAAACCTGGCCGGGTTTTGAAACAAGCTCACCCGGCAATCGTTTATTGCTGCTTTTAAGCGGAGTTGTTCAAAAACTGAAGTTTTTAAACAACTCTATTTATGATAAATCCAGCCCGGATCATATTTCTTTTCTCCGGTATATACGATATACTGAGGGGCGAAAAAGGATTTTTATGGGAACTACGCAAAAGGCCGGCATCGGCCTTATCGGTCTGGCAGTGATGGGCGAAAATCTGGCTCTCAACATGGAACGGCAGGGCTTTTCCGTGGCGGTCTATAACCGGACGGTCTCCAAAGTCGACGCCTTTGTATCGGGCCGGGGGGCGGGGAAGCATATTATTGGCTGCCACAGCCCCCGGGAACTGGCCGCGGCCCTGGAACGTCCCCGGAAGCTTATGATCATGGTAAAAGCCGGGGCCGCAGTGGACGAAATCATAGGCCGGCTTTTGGAGGTCCTGGAAAAAGGGGATATTATCATCGACGGGGGGAATTCCAACTACCGGGATACGATCCGCCGGGCCGTCCTGGTGGAAGCCCACGGGCTTTTGTATGTGGGCGCCGGCATCTCCGGGCGGGCCGAAGGGGCCCTGACCGGCCCTTCCATCATGCCCGGCGGCTCCCCGGCGGCATGGCCTCTGGTAAAGCCCATCCTCCAGGGGATCGCCGCCAAAGAGGAAGGGGGTCTGCCCTGCTGCGACTGGGTAGGGGAAGACGGGGCCGGCCATTTTGTCAAAATGGTCCACAACGGCATTGAATACGGGGATATGCAGCTAATCTGCGAAACCTATGATTTACTGAAAAATCTGGCGGGTCTGGATTACGGGGAAATGCGGGAAATTTTTGACCAGTGGAACCAGGGCGGCCTGAACAGCTACCTCATCGAGATAACCCGTGACATTCTGGGTTTCAGGGACGCCGACGGCAAGCCCATGGCGGAGAAAATCCTCGATGCCGCGGGACAGAATGGCACGGGCAAATGGACCGGCATGGCGGCTCTGGAATTCGACGTGCCCCTGACCCTCATTGGCGAGGCGGTGTTCAGCCGCTGTCTTTCAGACGCGAAAAACGAGCGCCTGCGGGCCGCCAAGGTTTTTTCGGGCCCCAAAATCACCGCGCCGGCGGACAGGAAGGCCCTCATCAACGATCTGGAAAAGGCTCTCTATGCCGCCAAGGTGGTGTCCTACGCCCAGGGTTATCTGTTAATGCGAAAGGCGGCCCGGATACACAAATGGAACCTCAACTACGGGGGCATCGCCCTGATGTGGCGGGGGGGCTGCATCATCCGGTCGGCGTTTCTGGGGAAAATAAAGGAAGCGTTTGATAAAAGACCGGATCTGGAAAACCTGCTTTTGGACCCCTTCTTTACCAAAATTATCGAAGATGCCCAGGCTTCCTGGCGGCGGGTTGTGGCTGCGGCGGTTCAGAACGGCGTTCCGGTTCCGGCCCTGGGCAGCGCCCTGGCCTGGTTTGACGGCTACCGGAACGAACGGCTGCCGGCAAACCTGCTCCAGGCCCAGCGGGACTATTTTGGCGCCCACACCTACGAACGGGTGGACCGGCCCCGGGGCGAATTTTTCCACACCGACTGGACCAGTCAAAAGGGGTAAATTCAACCGGTACGGTGTAATGATGACAAATACAGCAAGGCGGAGGTGAACATGAGTACACTGGGAATTATCAATGCTGATCCCGAAGTAAAAAAACTGGTGGAGGAGGCCGTCCGGAAAGATGTAAAGAGCCAGTACGATCTGCGGTTTTTTTCCGGCAAGGATGAAATTCTGGAATTTCTGAATTACGATTTGCCGGAAATTGTTATTATCAATTTTTCCGATCCCTCCATCGACATTGAAGGGATCCTGTCCCATGTCAGGGACGACAAGTGGATTTTGAATTTCGGCATTTTGGGGCTCTATTCCAGCGAAAAAGATCAGGAAGAATCGCTGATCAAAAAGTACAATTCCATCAGTGTGCTTGCCATGCTGGATTATTACCGGATCCGATCCCACTTGCTGAAAAACATCCAGATCATCGAACAAAATTACCAGCTCATTTTTCAGCAGGAATTTTCCCGGAATCTCCTGGACGGCATATCGGGGAGCTTTGCTATCGAAAACGACATTCTGGCGGTGCCTCTTTATGCGGGGATCGGCGCCACTATTCTGGCCCAGCGGGGGCTTATCAACCCGGAAAACAAAATGCACCTCCAACTCGCCCTGGCAGAGCTTATTGTAAACGCCGTGGAACATGGTAATTGCGGCATCACCTATGAAGAAAAAACCATGGGAATGGAGAACGGCCTTTCGGTGGTGGAACTGGTGGCGGAACGCTGCAAAGACCCCCTGATACGGAACAAGCGGGTGGAATTCCTCTGGGATATTCATCCTGAAGAAACGGTCTTTGTGATCCGCGACGAGGGAAAGGGCTTTGACGTACGATCCCACCTGAAAAAAGTTGTCAGTCAGGATATGCTAAGTCTCCATGGCCGGGGCATCAGGATGGCCTCCGCCTTTTCCACGGAGCTGAGGTACAATTCAAAGGGCAACCAGGTAACGCTGGTATTCAAGCATGACGCCATCGTGGAACACGAGGTTCCCGTCGGGTTTTCCCACGAGCAGGTGGTGAATGTGAAGAAAGGGGACATTGTCCTGCGGGAAGACGAACCCAGCGATTACCTGTACTACATTGTCAGCGGCCAGTACACGGTGTTTCACAATATGGAGCAGGTGGGCTCCCTTTCCCCCCAGGACATTTTTATGGGAGAAATCGCCTTTCTCCTCAACCAGCGGCGTTCCGCATCGGTCCGGGCCGAAAAGCCGGGAAAGCTTATCCTTTTGACCCGCAAAAATTTTGTCGGCGTCATCCGGGAATACCCCCATTACGGCATATTTCTGTCAAAGCTGCTGGCCAAGCGGATAGTCCGGGCCAATGATCAGAACGCCGCCCTGCGGGAAAAGATTCGGGGATGAAACATTTTCAGGAACCTCCGAAAAACCAGCCCGGTTTCCGGGATTTCCATTTGGCTCTTCATTTTTTTATACTTATTTTTTATAATAGAGATGTTCGGAAACTGCGGGCCCTGGAGGAATGACTTTGCCGGGGCCGGATTGGAGAAGCCATGGATACAGTAGATAGTTTGCGGGGGGAACTTGAGGCTTGTATAACTCATATCAATGCCTCAGGGTTGAGCAATTTAGACCCCCAAAATATTGAGAAACTGGACAAATTCAGCGCTCTTGCGGCCAATTTGGGCATGAATTCGGGGAAAAAGCTCATCGAAAACCTTTCGGCGGTTCTGAAATCCTTCAGGGAAGGTAAATCCAGGGAAGAAAGCGTACAGGTACGGCTTACCGCCATAGATTTTTACCTCCAAAACATCAAGGGCGGCGGCGAAGAGGAACTGTAGATGGAGCCCACGGTATGCCGCTGATCGAATGTCAGGGCCTTTCCCTCGCCTATGACGACAAGCCGGTAGTTTCGGACCTGAATTTCACGGTGGAGCAAGGGGATTACCTCTGTATTGCCGGGGAGAACGGTTCGGGCAAAAGCACCCTGATCAAGGGGCTTTTGGGCCTTGTCCGGCCCTTCCGGGGCCGCATCGTGTTTGAAAAAGGGCTCCGGCCCCCGGAAATCGGCTATATGCCCCAGCAGGCCGCAGTCCAGAAGGATTTCCCTGCGGCAGTTTTCGAGGTGGTTTTGTCGGGCAGGCAGAACCGGCGGGGGTTCCGGCCCTTTTATTCCCGGCAGGACAAGGCCGCCGCGGAGGAAAACCTCCGGCGACTGGGGATATGGGAACTCCGCCGGGCCTGTTTCCGGGAACTTTCCGGCGGCCAACAGCGGCGGGCGCTGATGGCCCGGGCCCTCTGCGCCGCCCGGAAGCTCCTGGTGCTGGACGAACCCACCGCCGGCCTTGACCCCCTGGTAACGGCGGATATGTACCGCCTCTTTTCGGAGATCAACCGGGATTCGGGAATTACCCTTGTCATGGTGAGCCACGACATCGGCAGCGCGGCGGCATCCGCGGGGAAGGTTCTGCACCTGCATAACAAACAGCTTTTTTTCGGAACCGCCGCGGCCTACCGGGACTCGGAGCCGGGGCGGCGATTTTTAGGGGATTCCGGGGGGGCTCGGCAATGATAAACCTTGTTTTGGAAATGTTTACCTTTGGGTTTTTGGTCCGGGCGGTGGTGGTGGGCCTTTTGGTGTCCCTCTGCGCCAGCCTGCTGGGGGTAAGCCTGGTTCTGAAACGCTACTCCATGATCGGCGACGGGCTTTCCCATGTGGGCTTTGGCGCGCTGGCCCTTGCCACCGCCCTGAACGCCGCGCCCCTGGCGGTCTCTATCCCCGTGGTAGTGGCGGCGGCCTTCTTCCTCCTCCGCCTCAGCGAAAATAGCAAAATCCGGGGCGATGCGGCCATCGCCCTTATTTCCACCAGCGCGCTGGCCGTCGGCGTAGTGATTGTTTCCATGACTACCGGGATGAATACCGATGTCTGCAACTATATGTTCGGCAGCATCCTGGCCATGAGCAAAAGCGACGTTACCCTGAGCGTGATCCTTTCGCTGGCGGTGCTGACGCTCTTTGTGTTTTTTTACCACAAAATTTTTGCCGTTACTTTTGACGAAACCTTTGCCCGGGCCACCGGAACCAGGGCGGGCCTTTACAACCTGATCATCGCGCTTCTGACCGCCGTTACCATTGTGCTGGGCATGAGGATGATGGGAGCCCTGCTGATTTCCAGCCTGATCATCTTCCCGGCTCTCAGTTCCATGCGAATATGCAAGAGCTTTGTTTCGGTAACGGTCTGTTCCGCGCTGATTTCGGTGTGCTGCTTTTTTGCGGGGGTAGTGATCTCTTACGGCTTTAATACCCCCACGGGGGCCAGCGTGGTATTGATCAATATGGCGGTGTTTGTGGCGTTTTGGCTTCTGGGGAAGCTGCGGCCCGGCCTGAACATGGCGCGGAGCGGCTGAAAAAGATACCGGACCGGCGGGAGGTTTATATGAAACAGGCGTTTTTTATGGTGGTGCTGGCGGCGCTTTTGGGGTTTTCCTGCGGGGGCCCGGGCCCGATACTTTTGACCCCAAAAAATCAGGCGGGAACCCGGTCGGTCGTTTTGCCGGACTATATGGCTCTTTACGCGGCGGCCCCGGAAGAACCGGGGACACTGCCCGCCGCAGGGGACGCGAACGATGCCGGCGCGCCGGCCCCGGCGCCGAAACGCCCGGCCCCTGAAAAAATCGATCTGGAAATCAGGGAAAAAATGTTTATCGGCCAGATCAACGACGTATACATGAACCCGGAAGATTATTTGGGGAAAACCATCAAACTGGAAGGGCTTTTCAAGGTTGAACAATATGTAACCGAAGACAAACAGTACTGTTTTGTCCTCCGCTACGGGCCCGGCTGCTGCGGCAACGATGGAAGCGCGGGCTTTGAAGTGTCCTGGGGCAGGCCCTGGGCCGCCGGGCCGGGAGTGATGCAGACGCTGCCGCCAGGCCCGGCATATCCGGCGGTGGACGCCTGGGTTGAGGCCGCGGGGGTTCTGGACACCTACGAGGAAGACGGCTACCCCTACATCTTCCTGAACCTTTTTTCCCTG
This sequence comes from Treponema sp., assembly GCA_031266075.1. Lineage (GTDB taxonomy): Bacteria > Spirochaetota > Spirochaetia > Treponematales > Breznakiellaceae > JAISAN01. The sequence goes on along the minus strand of JAISBS010000019.1, from coordinate 25,614 downwards.
ACCGAAAAGGAAACCAGGGGCGCGGAATTTGTCAGCCAATAGGATTTTCACGATAAAGCCGGCTCTACTGACCGGCGCCGCGTTTTCAGTGTGCCCCTCAAACCGCCTTCCGTTGACAGGCAGGGCCCCGGTGGATAAAGTCAAGCCATGAGCAAGTACCTGATCGAGGGCGGTTTCCCCATCAACGGAACCATCCGGGCCAGCGGGAACAAAAACGCCGCCCTGCCCTGCCTGGCCGCAGCCCTTTTAACCGATGACCCGGTCATTCTGCGGAACATTCCCGATATTGAAGATGTACAGGTTATGCTGGAGGTATACGCCGCTCTGGGCGGAACGGTGGAAAACCCGGAACCCAATGTGTACCGCCTGCGCCTGGGGAATCTCAAATCCTCGGAGATACCCCTGGAGCAGGCCCGGAAAATCCGGGCTTCCATTTTGTTTGCCGGCCCCCTTCTGGCCCGGACGGGCAAGGTGGTGCTGCCCCCCCCCGGCGGGGATGTTATCGGGCGGCGGCGGCTGGACACCCACTTTCTGGCCCTTACCGAACTGGGGGCGAAAGTGCGGAGCAACGGGGCCTTTATCTTTACCGCCAGGACCCTTGCCGGAGCGGATATATTCCTTGACGAAGCGTCGGTTACGGGGACGGAAAACGCGGTCATGGCGGCGGCGCTGGCCAGGGGGCAGACGATTCTTACCAACGCCGCCAGCGAACCTCATGTACAGGATCTCTGCCGGATGCTGGTTTCCATGGGCGCCCGAATCGAAGGCATCGGCTCCAACATTCTCACTATCAACGGGGTAGAAAAACTTTCCGGCTGCGATTTTGAAATCGGCGCGGACTTTATGGAGGTGGGCTCCTTTATCGGCCTGGCAGCCGCCACCGGGGGAGACCTCCATATCGAAGGGATCCGGCCCCAGGACCTCAGGCCCGCGAAAATCGCCTTTGGCAAGCTGGGCATCAGTTGGGCCCAGGAGGGAACGACCATCCATGTGCCGAAAAACCAGGCCATGGAGGTAAACTGCGACCTTGGCGGCATGATCCCCAAGATCGACGACGCCCCCTGGCCGGGTTTCCCGCCGGATCTGACCAGCATTATTACCGTGGTAGCCACCCAGGTAAAGGGGACCGTGCTGATCCACGAAAAAATGTTTGAATCCCGGATGTTTTTTGTGGACAAGCTTATCGGCATGGGGGCTCGGATCGTCCTCTGCGATCCCCACCGGGCGGTGGTAAGCGGCCCGTCCCGGTTGGCGGCATCGGAACTCCACAGCCCCGACGTACGGGCCGGTATGGCCATGATCATCGCCGCTATGTGCGCCCAGGGGAAAAGCACTATCCGCAACGTCTACCAGATTGAGCGGGGCTATGAAAACCTGGTAGAACGGCTCACCGATCTGGGGGCCAGTATTGTACGGAGCAAATAGGCCGGGCCCCGGTTCATACACCGCTTTCCCCGCTCAGGTTATTGTGCTTGTTCCAAAACCCGGTTGGTTTCGGAACAGCCTTTATTGAAAGTCAATTATTTCCCGGTACGCCGCTTCTATCTTCATAAACGCCTGGGCCGCCTTTTCCCGCTGTTTTTCATCCAGCCCCTGGAGGCTGTCGGGGTGAAACTGAATCGCCAGCCGGCGGAAGCCTGATTTTACCTCCTCCAGGGAGGCGCCGGGCTTCAAGCCCAAAAGTTCCCAGGCGCCGGAGTCCGGGGACGGCGAAAAAAACCGCTCCGCTGCGTCATGGATTCCCTGCTCAAAAATCCGGTAGCCGGGGTCGAGAATGGCCCGGATCCGGGCGGCGGTTTGCAGGGCTTTATCCCCGGCGGCAAAGGAATGGAGGATTTTCCCCAACCGGGGCAGGTCTCCCCGGGAAGAGCGCCGGGCCGCCAGGCTTTCCGCCAGCAGATCGGGGTTCAGGATGTGCAGCCGGGATTCGGCCAGGCGGCAGAAGGATTCCATGAGGGCGCCGTATTTTCCGCCGCCGGAAAAAGCCGCCGCCCGGCAGGCGGCCTCCGCGCCCACAGCGTTTCCCGGCTCCGCCCCCCAGCTTTTCGGCTCCGCGGATTCGGCGAGGATGATCACCGCCAGGGCGCACCATGCCGCCAGCCCCGGTTCCCCCTCGTAAAAAGCAGTCCGCCCCGGACTTTCAAAGTAGGCCGCCACCGCCCGGTCGGCGAAGAACTGGCGGAACAGTTCCTGGATCAGGCAGCCCATGATGCCGCCGATGAGGATCCCCGGAAGGCCGCCCACTATGCCGGCAAGCCCGCCGGCCAGGGGGCCCAGCCAATAGGGAGGGTTTTTGAAAAACCGGATCGCTTTTTTCCGAAAAGGGGCAGGACGGGAAGCCATACGCCCTTACCCGTGCTGGGCGGCGAGCAGGATAAGGAAAACGATAAACAGAAAGACCAGGGCGGCGATAAAGACGACAAGGGCGGCGGAAAATCCCAGGGAGATGACCACCCAAATGCCCGCGGTATTGAGGATCGCCCGGTACAGATACACCAGGCCGTTAAACACCAGGGGCAGGATGGGAAGCATGGGGATAAAAAGATACCGGGGCCGTTTTTTTGCCCGGAACCGCCAGCCAAGGATGATCGCCAGGATCGCCAGGGGAAGGAAAAACAGGGGGACGCTCAGGCGGTAGATTATTTCGGCCTCGAAGACCTGGGGCAGGTAGCCGCTGGAACCGAGTGTCCGGGCGGTGAACAGTTCCCGCATATACAGATTGTCCAGCCCCCGCCGGACATGGGACAGAAGCAGGAAATCTTCGTACCCCATGTCCAGCAGCAGCCGGGCGTCTCCCGGAATCTCCGCTCCCGGCGCGGGGGGCAGGGCGGGATCGGCGGCCCAGGACGGCTCCCAGCGGCGGTTTCGATCCTGACGATCCAGGGCCCGCAGCAGAATCAGCGTCCGGGGCCGGTCGTCAATACGGATGGGAAGAATCTTGGCATAGGGGGCCTCCATCCGGGAAACTGGCCGGGCATCTCCGTCAAAGCTGATATATTCCAGGCCCAGTCCGTAGGAATAATCGGCGAAACCGGAAAGGCCGGAAAATCGCAGTACCGCCCGGCCCGGCCTGCCGCCGGATCCGGGCAGGGAAAAAACCGCCCCGGTCAGGGTTTCCCCCACCGCCAGTTCTATTTCATCATGAAAGAAGGCTATTTCTTTGGCCCCCTGCTCGCTCTTGGCGAAAAAAGTGGCCGCATCCGGGTCATTGGGGGTGAGTTCCAGCAGTTCCTGAAAAAGGTAAAAGGCCCGGATCCAGTCCCCGGAAATCATGGCCTCGTAACCGGATTGTTTCAGCCGGAAAATCCGGAAAAGCCGGGTTTCCCGCGCGTTGGGGGCCAGGGACTGCACGGCGTTCCAGGCCCGCCCGGCCAGACGGACTGCCGCCAACGCTTCGGGGCTGCCTGGCCGGGAAATCCGCTCCGCCAGCGTGGACAGCCAGTGGGCGTCAAAGTACCGCTCCTCTCCCAAAGCCGCTTCCGCCAGGGTCAGGGCCTGGGCCGCGTCCACCGGCTGCCGCTGTCCGGGAAGGGCCGAAAGGCCGGCGCTCCGGAATCCGGCAGCCGCTTCCGCCCGTTCTTCGTCCTCGTCAAACCGGCGTTCTTCCATATGGATGGCGGCCTGATTTTTCAGGCGTTCCATTTCCGGGCTTTCCGGCCAAATCCGCTCGCAGATGGCGATAAACTGGGCCGCTTCCGGCCATTCCCCCGCCTGGCTGTGGCTCCGGGCCCGGTCCCTGGCCAGACGGTACAGGGCGCCTTCGGCCCGCATATTCGCTTCCCGGTCCTGAACAATGGGCAGGGCGAGGAAAAAAAGCAGGCCATAGATGACCACGGCGCTTATGGCGGTAATTACCGGCCCCCGGATAATCTGGAAAAACTTCGGGGAAAAGCTGCTGTATTCCTCCCCGTCAAGAGCGGCCCGGCCAAAGGGAATAACCAGGGCGGACATGGCCAGGGCGGGGAAAAGGCCGATAAGGGTCAGCAGTCCCTGTACCAGCCGCCAGGATCGGGAAAACCAGGGTATCGGCGGCGCCTCGCCGGGAAAAACAAGCCGGAACCCCATGATCCCCAGAGCGCAGACCAGTAAATACAGGACGAAAATGCGGGCCGGGGAGAAAAATGTCCGGGGGTCAAACTGCTTCTTCATTGGTCTGCCTTTTCATCAAAAACACCAGGAACGAATAGAGGTTTACCAGAATCCCAAAGAGGCAAAGAATCAGGGGAACCGTCCAGGAGGAGGGCAGGAGGAGACGATCCCCCAAAAAAGAAGCGAGCAGATCCTGAATTTCCAGGGAATTGAGAAAGGTCTCCGCCGCAAGGACGCCCCGAAAGGCCAGACAACCCAGGAAGAGGTTGGCCAGGGGCCAGTTGCTGGCTTTTTGGATAAAACCCAGGGAGACCAGCAGAAACGCCAGAGCCCCGGTATAAATGAAAAAAGACGACAGCCCCTCCTGCAGGCGGGACTCAAACTGGCGGCCCGTAAGGAAAAAATCAATGCTTATGCTCTGCAAAAACCAGGGGCTCTGGGCCCGGAAGGGAACCGGCGGCAGGCCGGGGACGGTATTGTTGGGCCCCACCGGCTGTTCCTGATAGAGCAGGGGCCGGCCCGGAAAAGCCGCTACCCGGGGCCCCCGGCTTTCCCCCGGCTCGTGGAGCAGCACAATGGAGGCGTCCCCCTGGGTCAGCAGGAGTCCGGCTCCCCCCAGCGGCCTGAGCGTATCCTGGGCCGGGGCCATGTCCGCCAGCCGCGCCATGCCCAGCGAAAAGCCGCCGCTTAAAGCCAGGGTAAGCGCAAACAGGCACATCATCGCCGGGGGAGCCGTCAGGGGCCGCCGTATCCGGCCCAGAAGCCCGGCGTTCAGCCGGGCGGCGTAGCTTAACCCGGCCAGCAGGGACGCATAAACCGCCAGCGGCAAAGCCCAGCAGGCCGCGCTGAGGCCGTCGGACAGCAGCAGCCGGGGCTGAAAGGGCAGCAGCCGCACCCCGTCAATTCTGATATGGAGAAAGCGCAGGGCTCCGGCGGATAAAAACAAAAGGACAAAGGCGAGGGTAAAAAAAATCGTCAGCCGGGCCAGATTTTTCATCTTTACCAGCCTAACACGAGGGAGAACCTCTGGCAAGCCGTTTTATTTTCCGGGACCGGCGCCCAACCGGACGGGTTACGGCCCCATATTTATCAACAGCTTATCCACAAACTGGTAGATGAATGAAACAGTCATCTATGGATTTTCCCCCGGACAGACCACGGTTTTACCGTTCCGGGAAGCGCTAAATACCATAATATACGCGCGTTATTCCTTACCGGGAAGCTACGAAAACCCCGGTTGGGTTTCCGGAGCTTCCCTGAAGAAAATTGCTAATTCCTTATTATATAACGAATTACGCACATACAATTTTCTTCATGGAGTACGAAAACCTCTGAAAACTGAAGTTTTCAGAGGTTCCCCCCATTATACCAAATTGCCCTGCTGCCGCCGGGCCCTCCGCCGGAGGGAAATTCGGCTCCGTATACAAAGAGATACACACAGCGTGTTTTCAGGATAATATTAACAGCTTATCCACAAGTATAGCCCAAGGGCGCGTTGAAAAGAGCCCGGCGTCATCTCTCCCCGCCGCGGGCAGCCAGGAGCCTGTGGCAGTTTGCACGGTAAAAAATCGCCTCCCGGCGATCTTGGAAATTTTATGCGCGAAGCGCAGCAAACCGCTAGGAAGATTTCTCCGGCAGGGCCTTCATCTTTTCTTTCAGCTCCAGAAGCAGCAGATCCGCGGAAGAATCGGACTTTTCCAGCTCTTTGAACTTCTTTTCCAGGCTGGCGTCGGCGTTCAAGTCTTCCAGTTCCCTGGCGGCGTCGGCCTGGGCCTCCATCTGGTCAACCTTGGCCGCCATGCGGTCAAAGGCTTCAAAAGCGGTCCGGTTGCCGGAAACGCTGGAAATAGTGTTCTGGATTTTCTGCTGGGCTTCGGCCCGTTTTGCCCTGGCCACAAGGAGGTTTTTCTTCCGCTGGGCCTCTTCGATCTTGTTTTGCAGTTCCCGGAGCGATTCTTTCAGTTTATCGACCGAAGATTTTTGGGCCTCCCACTGTTTCTGGTATTCCAGGGCGGCGTTGTCGTACTCCTGCTTGCGGAGCAGGGCTTCTTTGGCCAAATCGTCCTTTCCCGCCTGAACCGCCAGCATGGCCTTCCGTTCCCATTCCTGGGCCTGGGCCTGCTGGTTGTCCCGCTCCCGCTCCAGCTTTTTTTCGTCCGCAATGGCCATGGCCACCGCCTTTTTGGACTCGATCAGCTGTTCGTTCATTTCGATGAGAAGCTGGTTAAGCATCTTTTCCGGCTTTTCGGCCTTGCTGATCATATCATTCACATTTGACGAAACGAGGGTTTTTAACCTTGAAAAAATTCCCATCTTTCCGGCCTCCTGACGGCTACGTGCGGTACTTTGAAAGGATTGGATAATGCTGGGTCAGGGCCAGGCTGAAGGCGTCCAGCGTAGCCCGGAATTCCCCATAATCCAGGGTATCGTATTCCAGCGTATCAATTAATACAATTTTATCATGTTCCAGGGCATAAGCGCCGTGAACCACGTCATTGGCATTGAGTTCCAGCAGTTTCGTGAACAGTTCCAGGCGGTTTTCCTGCGGGGCCTCCATCACGACGGCCCGGAGTACCACCAGCGGTTCCGCCACCATAATCGCCACCCCCTGGAGATTGTGTTCCTCATCGTCAAGGTACCAGAGGTTCCGGCTTACCTCCCGGTAGGTGAGCATGAGATCGATCAGGTACTGTTCAATTTTGTTTTCTGTCATGGTTCACCTCATTTTCAAAAAGCCGGGGCCGGCGTTCCAGGCTGGATGCGGGAAACCGTCCGGCCCGGCGCCTTTTCAGCCCAGAAAAACCTGCCCGGCGTTGTCAATGGCGAGAATGGTTTTACATTCGGAACAACGGAAACGGCCCGGTTTCAGGGCCTTCAACTTTTTGGAACAGATGGGGCAGGCAAAAATCTTGGGGAACAGGGAAACGGTCTCCGTTGAGGAGCCGCTGCGGAAAAAATTCACCGAATCTTCCAGATTGTCCTTGATATTGAAGAACTGGGAAAAACCAAGAAGCTGGAACACTTCGTAGACTTTGGGCTGTATTTCCAGAAGCACCAAATCCCCGCCCCGGGGCTTTACGGATTTTAAAAAGGCGGTAAAGGAGCCGATGCCGGTGGAGGACACGTAGTTGAGCCCGCCGCACTGGAACACAAGCCGGATAAAACCGCTTTCGATGGCCTTGGCGACCCGCTTCTGGAAATAGTTGGAGTTATACGTATCTATGTACCCGGTAAGATAGAGGACGAGACAACCTTCTACTTCGCTCACTTTCTGGAGCTTTATTTTGAGGCTTTCATCTTTTTCGTCGTCAAATCCAGGAACAATATCGTTATTTGTCATGACGCTCCCTTCATTCATTCAAACCCATTACAGGAACAATATTATGGATTATGCCATAGTAACCTGTTTAGTTCAATATCGGCAGACAATACCTCGATCAATACTATCCAGTTGAAAGTGTTTTGTCAAACCGTTTACCAAATTCTACTCCAAATATCATATACTTTATGCCTTTTTTCAATCCCCGGACGTGATAAAACCCCGGGGTTTCGGGTAAAATAGGCCATGCTGCTGCCGGATATTGTTGTTATCCTCTGCCGGGTTTCCGGGCCGGAGAACGTCGGGGCCGTCTGCCGGGCCATGAAAAACATGGGCCTTTCCCGGCTGCGGATAGCCGGTACGGCCCGGGAAAGCCTGGACGGGGGGGCGATCCGGGCCAGGGCCCTCCACGCCGCGGACCTCTGGGAGGGAGCCGCCTTTTTCGATACCCTGGCCGACGCCGCCGCGGACTGCCCCCTTCTGATCGGCACGACCCGCCGCCGGGGCCGCCATCGCAAGCAGGCAAGTCTGAGCCCCCGGCAGCTTGCGGCCTGGCTCCGGGAAAGACCGGGCCCCGCAGCTCTGGTTTTTGGCAACGAACGGACCGGCCTGGAAGACCAGGAGCTGGATCTGTGCCACATTGCCTCCCATATCCCCGTTTCCCGGACTTTCCCGTCCCTGAACCTGTCCCACGCGGCGCAAATTTACGCCTACGAGCTTTTTTTGGCCCTGGAAACCGGGCCGGACCCGGCCTCCGGCGCCGCGGAAGCCGTCAAGGGCGCCTGGGTTCCCCTGAACCACGGAGAGGCCGCCGGGCTGGCGGGAAATATAACCAATACCCTGGAAACCCTGGGTTTTTACCGCCACCCTGGCCGGGAAATCCAGGAACGGTTCCTCCGCGACCTGATTTGCCGGGCCGGCCTGACAACCCGGGAGGGCGCGTACCTGGCGGACATTTTCGCCAAAGCCGCGCGGCTGGCGGGGAAGAAGTAAAGACTGTTCCGAATACCGGTATTCCAACGGCTCCGGGTTACGCTGGCCCGCTTGACGCGGCCTCCTATAACGCCTGGGTATACGGCCCGGCGCCTAAAACCCGGAGCATCTATACCCGCCATGCTCTTCAAGTATTGCTGACGTATTTCTTCGCCACCGGATCATCCGGGGCCAGTTCCAGGACCGTGCGGAAAAACCCCGCCGCCCCGGCCCGGTCGCCGTTTTTCAGGGCCAGGATGCCCAGATTGGAGATGATTTTGACGCTTTCGGGATCGGCCCGGAGCGCCGCTTCCAGTTCTTTCCGGGCCCCCGGCAGATCGCCCTGCTCCATCAGGCAGATGGCCAGTTCGTTTCGGACATCCGGCGCATCGGCGGCCTCCCCGCCAGAGCCCCGCAGTTCCAGGGCCTTTCGCAGCGCGGCGGCTCCATCTTCCCAGCGGCCCAGCCGCCTGAGGGCCCAGCCCAGGACAAACCAGCCGTTCCAGACACCGGGATACCGTTCCAGAAAATCCCGGATAAACTCCAGCCCTTCCTCCTCCTGTCCGGCCTGAATCCGTTCCCAGGCCGCCCGGAAAGCGTCATCGTCCAGGGCTTTTTCGGCAATTTCCCGGACAATTGATTCAGCTTCGCCCTGTTTTTCCGGGTCGTCCGCCAGGAGTATATACCGGGAAAAACATTCCCGGGCCCGGCGGAAATCCCGCTGCCGCAGATGGAAAAAACCCGCGTTAAAAAGGCCGTTGGCCAGGGGCGGCTCCAGGGCCAGCACCCGCTCCCAGGCGCGCCGGAGTTCCCGCGTTTCCGCCTCCTCAGGCTCCCGGCCCGCCCGTTCCCGGGCCGCGGCCTTTTCCTCCAGAACCAGCGCCCGGTTGAGCAGCGCCGTTGGCGAGCCGGGGAACAGCCCTTCCAGGCCGGAAAAAATTTCCAGGGCCATGTCGAAATCGCCGTTTTTCGCCTTGAGAATCGCCGCCTCGGTCAGTTCCCGCCGGATTTCCGGTTTCACCGCCAGAACAAAGCGGCGGTAATAGCCAATCCAGCCCGGCTGAACCACGGTTCCCCCGGCGGTCAGCCCGATCCCGGCGGCGGCTGAGGCGGCTCCGGGGGCTGATGCGGCGGCCAGTCCGGCCCCGGCGGCGGCAACCTTGATCATCCCCGAAAGGATCTGTTCCCAGGAAAGCGCTTCCAGGTCGAGCGTCCCGGCCCCCGGCGGCAGTTCCACCGGAATGGGGATCGCCGGGTCAATGGAGAATTCCCCCTGTTCCGGGGGGCCTTCATGCCCGCTGCCGGGGGGGTAATCGCCGTCATCGTGGTGATGGGCGGCATGGGGTAAAGATTCAATCCGGCCCCGGAGACTTTCAGGCACCTCCAGGAAAACAATGCGGCTTTCTTCCATAATCAGGCCTTCCCTGCCGGAGCCGCTCTCGTTCCCGCTCCCGCCGGGGCAGCCGGAGCCGTAGTAGCAGCTTCCGAAACCGCCGCATCCGTTGGGGCGGCCCCGGCTCCGGGCGCGGCTTCAGCCCCGGCGGACGCGGGAGCGGCGGACCGGAGGGAACCGAGGTAATCGTTGATCCGCATCTTGTAGCCCATGGAGACCAGGGATTCGTCAAACAGGATGGCCAGGGCGGTCAGATCCTTCCGGCCCTCCACATCCTCCGACCGGACAAATTTTCCTTTCAGGAGGAAACTTTCCCGGGGATCGTCAAAATCAACCCGCAGGGCCGCTTCTTTGTCCACCAGAAATTTGGGAACCCCCACCATAATCATCTTGGCCCCGGAAAAGGAAATATCCCGCAGAATACAGCGCCGGGGTACCCCCTGGATAAACACCGCGCTTTCCTTGGCCAGCAAGTTCATTTTCCGCTGGGATTCGACGGTAATAAGGATCCGTTCCTCCCGCCGCTTGGCCGAATTCACATTGGCGTCCAGCAGCCGCCCCATAATTTCGATCAAAACGTCCGGAGGCCGCTGGGTAAACTGGAGGGTAAACATCGCCACATCCTGGGAGCCCCCGTAGGGGGCAAAGCCCATCACCCGGGCGGCCACAAAGAACGTTACCGGGTTCCCGGTATCCGCGTTTTTGAAGCAGTACCGCAGGCTGGCGTAGTTATTGGCCTGCTGGAGCTTTGCCGCCAGACCGGATCGCACATTGGCCACGATTTTCGCCCCCTGAAAGGAGGAGGAGTAAATAACACAGGGCCAAAAATCGCTCACACATTTCAAATACACCTGCTGGGTGAACAGTCCCGTGGCCTGGATAATTCCCTTGGTAAACGTAACATCGATTTCTTTAAAACGCTCGTAGTAGACGGTAATTTTTTGACTCGTTAAAACGCCCATTGTTTTCACTATAAGAGGCTTTTTAGCCTGCGTCAATTGAACTTGTTTCAAAAACCGCAGTTTCGGAACAGCCTTAATTAGAGTTGTTTAAAAACAGCAAAAATGCGGAGCATTGAAACCCGCAGGGTTTCTTGCGAGACTTGCAAGCTAACCTTTGGTTAGCCGATAACCAACCGGGTTATTGAACAAGTCCATTGACTGGGGAATATTTTAAATTTCGGGAATATTATTGACACACGAAGGCGTATTTTATTACATTACCCATGAGAGTTCCCCTAAAACGTCAATTTTTTGAAAGGGGCCCGGAATTTTGATAAAAAAACGGACTTTAGACCGCTTTTTCGGCGGTTTTTCCCGGAATCAGCCGGATTTTGGAAAAAGCATTGTGATATAGTAATCAAGGAGGGGCAAAAGCAACCGTTGGTTGTCCCCTCATAAAAATCAAGGAGGAAATATGAAAAAGTTTACCGCTCTTTCTATTTCACTTGTTCTCTTGTCTGCAGCGGCTTTTGCTCAGCTTGCTGACGGCATAAGCATCGGCGTAGAGGGCGAAGCCGCCCTGGTTCCCCTGATCGCAACCCAGGAAGTTTCGGAAGGCGCCAACCAGGCGCCAAGCGGCCAGTACACCCATTTTGGGCACAGCGACAGCGGCGGCCCGAACTTTGTCCAGTTGAACCTGGCGGGGGAAAACCCCGAGGGCACCCTGGGCTTTGCGGCGGACTTCCGGGTATACGGCGGGGTCTTCGATTTCAGTACTATAGCGGTCGGTCTTCCGGAAACCCTTCCGGGGTATTGGGGAGTTGACACCAACGCCCATGGGTGGATAAAACCCTTTGGCAGCGATGTGCTGAAACTCACCCTGGGGAGCTTTAACGAAGACCTCCTCCGGGGGAAAATCGGCGATTCCAACTGGTACGCGTTTACCAAGCCCAGCGGCAACGCGGACAGCATTTTCACCCGTCTGGGGGGACGCAACGGCGCGCTCATCAGCAGCGTTCCCGTTGAGGGCCTGTTCATCGGCATCCTGGCGGGCGCCGACGGCGTAAACCTCGTCGACTATTTTACAGCTCAGGTCGATGCCGACACCATATATCAGTTTTTACAGGGCGCGGTGGGTTACACCATCGAGGGCGTCGGCCTGGTCCGGGCCCAGTATGTGGGGAAGGCAACGAGCATCACCACGGCATCACCCACCGACCCGGAAGCCCTTTTTAGCCGCGCCGAACTGGCCTTTGCTTACACCGGCGTCGAGGGCCTGATCATAGACCTGGGCGGCAAGGTTCCCTTTGCGGTTGCCGACTGGGATCCAGTATCCAGCAACAAAATAGTCTTCCAGGCGCCCTACGGCGTATCCCTGGGCGCGGAATTTGCCTCCGGCGATTTCAAAATCACCGGCCGCGTGGACGGCGAATTCGGCAAGTCATATAAAGAAACAGACGTTGTGTCGGTCAGCTTTGGCCCCGAGATCGGCATCCTCCTGGTACCCGAGTACACGCTTTCAGCGGTCGACGCCAATTTAAAGGTGGGCGTCGATGTGAGCGCCCTCATTCACGGGGATAGTACGAGCAAGAATGAGATAACCGATGTTTCAACGACCGCCAAGGGCGGCTTTGAACTGGGCTTCGGCCTCTGGGCGCAGAAAGACGTATCCAACGGCTGGATCAAGGCCGGCCTGGCCTACCAGCTCCAGTCCGTCGCTCATGCGAATGGATCCGGCACCCTCGATGATGAAATTGCCCAGGGCGCGTTTTCCATCCCCATTGTCATCGGCTTTTCGTTCTAGACACTGTTAGCAAAGGTTGACAGGCGGGTCATGCGCAGGCATGACCCGTTTTTTTATCCCCGGAATTCCTTTTCGCTCAGGCCGTAGCCTTCTTTTTCGTGGCCCTGATCCGGCGCCGCCGGTTCCACATGAACCATGATGTCGTAGACGCCCTCCACCCGCTCCTTAATCGCCCCCTCCACCCTGGTGGCGATGGCGTGGGCCTCGCTGACCGTTAAATCCGGGGCCACCTCAATGTCAATGTCAATGTCCCACAGGCCGGCGATGCGCCGCATCCGGGCCCGGTGGGGGTTCCCCGCTCCTGCCACCGAATGAACCGCCTCGAATACCCGGCGGTAGGGTTCGGGGCCGGAACTGCCGTCCATCAGCTCCATGTTCACCTCGATAAAAATGCCCACCGCGGACTTGATGACCCAGAGGCCCACCAGCACGGCAAAGGCCGAATCAATGGCGCCGATGTTGAAGAACCGGGAAAGCCCCACGCCGATAAGGACTCCGCCGGAAAGGATCACATCGGCGGTCATGTTTTTGGCGTTGGCCCTGAGCATGGAGGATCCGGCCTTTTTCCCAAACAGGTATTGGCTCCAGGCCAGGGCCAGTTTCCCCGCAATGGAAACCGCGGTGATAACCAGGGCCGGGGCCGCGGGGACTTCCCGGGCCGCGCCGGAAAGCAGATCCGCCCCGGAATTGAGGATTAGCTGGGCCCCGGCGAAAAAGAGGATGCAGGAGAGCAGGGCCGTAGCCACCGTTTCCGCCCGGCCATGGCCCCAGGGGTGTTCCCGGTCCGCAGGCCGGCTGATGATTCCGGATACCGCCAGGGTCATCAGGGAAATCAGCACGTCCACCGAAGAGTCGATGCCGTCCCCCAGGACCGCCATGCTCCCCGCCCGGAGGCCGATAAGGATTTTGAGAGCCGCCAACAGGGTGTTGCCCAAAAGGGCGGTGATGGAGGCGATCCTGATAATCCGGGCCTTGCGATCCAGGTATGCTCCCGGATTTTTTTCCGTCATTATTCTATCATCAGGCAAAACCGGGAAAATAGCAAATGAGGGTACGAAAACCTCTGAAAACTGAAGTTTCCAGCGGTTCCCAATGGAGGCTGTTCCAAAACCTGACCGGTTTTCCGGGGCTTCCGGGTGCGCCCGCGGGCGGCCTTGCAATTTTCTAAAAATCTTACTATATTGAGGCTGTTCCAAAACTTCAGTTTTTGGAACAGCAACCTTAGATTTACGAGGTTGTTTCAAAACCAACCGGGTTTTGGAACAACCTCTATTGGTTGAGCTTGTTCAAAAACTGAAGTTTTTAAACAACTCTACTTTTGTTGGCATGGCTCTCGTTGAACGGCAGCGGCGAAACGTCCGCTTTATATAGGAGTGATAATAAAATGGGCAGCGACATTACCCGGACAGATGTCCGCAGGATGCGGAACATCGGAATCAGCGCGCATATTGATTCGGGGAAGACCACCCTTTCCGAGCGCATTTTGTTCTACAGCAACAAAATCCACGCCATCCACGAAGTTCGGGGCAAGGACGGAGTGGGGGCCACCATGGACCACATGGAACTGGAGCGGGAGCGGGGCATCACCATTCAGTCCGCCGCCACCCAGGTTGAATGGAAAGACTATACGATCAATCTGATCGATACCCCCGGACACGTGGATTTTACCATCGAGGTGGAGCGATCCCTCCGGGTGCTGGACGGGGCCATTCTGGTCCTCTGCGCGGTGGGCGGGGTTCAGTCCCAGTCCATCACCGTGGATCGCCAGCTTAAACGCTACCACGTACCCCGGATCGCCTTTGTCAACAAGTGCGACCGGACCGGGGCGAACCCCTTCAAGGTGCGGCTCCAGCTCCGGGAAAAACTGGGGCTCAACGCGGTGCTGATCCAACTTCCCATTGGGCTTGAGGACAAGCTTGAAGGGGTAGTGGACCTTATCGCCATGAAGGCGGTGTATTTTGACGGCCCCCAGGGGGAGCAGATCCGCTTTGCCGAGATTCCTCCCCACCTGAAAGCGGACGCGGAAAAATACCGGGAGGAGCTTATCGACGCGGTGTCTCTTTTTTCCGACGAACTGGCGGAAAAATTTCTTAACGGCGATGAAATTCCCGGCGACCTGATCCACCAGGCGATCCGCAAGGGAACCCTGTCGGAACAGTTTGTCCCCGTGATGGTCGGTTCGGCCTATAAAAACAAGGGCATCCAGCTTCTTCTGGACGGAGTAACCAACTATCTCCCCGATCCCACGGAGGTGAAAAACTACGCCCTGGATCTGGACAACCACGAGGAGCGGCTGGAGCTTACGGCGGACGAAAAAAAACCTACCGTGGCCCTGGGCTTCAAACTGGAAGACGGTCAGTACGGCCAGCTTACCTATGTGCGGATCTACCAGGGGGCCCTGAAAAAAGGGGACGAGCTTATCAACACCCGGGCCCGCAAGCGCTTTAAGGTGGGACGGCTGGTGCGGATGCATTCGGACAGTATGGAGGACATTAACGAAGGCTCCCCCGGCGATATTGTGGCCCTTTTCGGGATCGACTGCGCCTCCGGGGACACCTTCTGCGGCGGCGGCCTGAACTACGCCATGACCTCCATGTACGTGCCCGATCCGGTCATCTCGCTGGCCATTACCCCCAAAGATAAAAAATCCGCGGATCAGATGGCCAAGGCCCTGAACCGCTTTACCAAGGAAGACCCCACCTTCCAGACCTATGTAGACCCTGAATCCAACCAGACCATCATCAAGGGAATGGGGGAACTGCACCTGGAAGTGTACGTCGAGCGGATGCTCCGGGAGTACAAGTGCGAAGTGGATACCGGGATGCCCCAGGTGGCCTACCGGGAAACCATTACCCAGCGGGCGGAATTCAACTACACCCACAAAAAACAGACCGGTGGATCGGGTCAGTATGGCCGGGTAGCGGGCTACATGGAATCCTTCCCCGATGGGGATTACGAATTTGTGGACAATATCAAGGGCGGGGCCATTCCCACCGATTTTATCCCAAGCTGCGACAAGGGCTTTAAAGAGGCGATCAAAAAAGGCAGCCTCATCGGTTTTCCCATTGTCAACATCCGCTGCCTGATCAACGACGGCCAGTCCCACCCGGTGGACTCTTCGGACATTGCCTTCCAGATGGCGGCCATCGGCGCGTTCCGGGAAGCCTACAACAAGGCCAAACCCTGCATCCTCGAACCAATCATGAAAGTGGCGGTGGAGGGTCCCACGGAATATCAGGGGAATATTTTTGCCTCCATTAACCAGCGCCGTGGTATAATATCCGCATCTTCCGAGGACGGCGCTTTTTCCCGGGTGGAGGCGGAAGTCCCCTTGAGCGAAATGTTCGGCTATTCCACGACCCTCCGGTCTTTGACCCAGGGAAAGGCCGAATTCTCCATGGAGTTTGAAAAATACGGGAAAGTCCCGGTAAGTATTTCCGAGGCCCTGATCAAGGAATACGAGGAAAAACGGCGGAAAGAGGGCCGCTGACATGGCCGGTAAGTGAACCTGCGGGGTTCCCGTCCGGCCCGCTCAATTTAAAAGCAGCTGTTCCGAAACCAAAACTTTGGAACAGCCCCATTTATTTTTTTTGGAGTCGATCATGATTAAACAGGAACTTATCCAGCGCAGCCCCGTGCGGATTTTTGAAAAGTCTATCCATGGGGGCCTCAGGGCCGGGGAGATCGGCGTTATCGCCTCTCCCAGCGGGGTGGGAAAAACCGCGGTACTGGTACAGATTGCACTGGACAAACTGCTGCAGGGCAAGAAGGTGATTCATGTTTCCTTTACCCAGCATACCGGTTATGTGCTGGCCTGGTATGAGGATATTTTTGACGAATTTATCAGCAAAAAAAATCTGGAAAACACCCGGGAAGTAAAAAACGAAGTGGTAAAAAACCGGGTGCTGATGAATTTTAACCAGGACGGTATGTCGGGGGATCAGATTTTAAAGAGCCTCCGGGCCATGATTGTGGAAGGGGGCTTCCGGGCCGAAGCGATCATCGTGGACGGTTTTGATTTTTCCCGGATGGAACGGGAGCGGCTGGAAAAAACCCGGGCCTTTGCCGCGGAACTGGGGATCGAATTCTGGTATAGCTGTACCATCAAGGGCGAAGGCCCCGGCTTTGACAAGCGGAACATCCCCATCCTGATCAAGGACTATATGGATCTGATCGAGGTGGTGATCGTCCTGGAACCCCGGCCAGATCATATTGAACTTTCGGTGTCCAAAGACCGGGACGCCTACAACCCCGAATCCATGGCCCTGAAACTGGACCCCAGAACCCTGCTTATCCTGGAAGGGTAACTTATGCCCAGGGGAGCGTAGCGGCCATGACCAGGGGCGTCCTGATTGCCGGAAACAGATCCTCCCTCAGCGCGGCGGTGGAAGCGGAAACGGCAAAGCGGGTAGAGCGTTTCGCCCTGGCCCTTATCTCCAACCGGCTGCCCGGCTCCGCGGAGTCCGCCGGCTGGGGCGGCCCGGACAACGAAGCCCGGATTCCCCTAACCTGGAACCCCGGCAGCCCGGTTTCGGCCCGGACACTGGTCATTGCGGCGGAGAACCGGCTGGGGCGCATCAACGAGGCGATCCTTATCTGCGCCCCCCCCTCGGTTCGCCGGGCCGTGGCGGAACTTTCCCCCGAAGAAATCGAAATTCTCGTGAACGACCATATCAAGGGCTGGTTTTATCTGGTAAAGGAACTGGCCGCAGTGTTCCGGGCCCGGCGGACAGGCTCCCTGGCGCTGGTGTTTTCCGAGGCCGGCCCCGGCGGCGGCAGGGACGATGCGGCGGATCTGCTGGGGCCCGCGGCGCTGGCCGCTTTCCGGACCTTTAGCCAAAGCGTCCTTGCCGCCGCCCTGAACGAACCCTACCTGACCATGGGTTTTTCTTCATCCGAACCGGGGGCCGAAACGGCCTTTGCGGCTTTTATTCTCAAACAGCTTGACGAGGGCAACAAACGCAACAACGGCAGGCAGCACAAGTTTGGCAAATTGAACCTGTTTGGCCGGTTATAAGGAGCGCCGTCTATGTCTCGAATGAAAAATGCGCTGATCGGATTGGCGGCGGGGCTTTTTTTCGCCCTGCTCTATGCAACGGGAATTCTTGAACGTCTGGAAGACCGGGTTTACGACGCCTTTCTTCGGGGAAAGCTGGAAAAGGAACGGATCGACAATGTGGTGTTTCTTGATGTGGACGATGCGGCCATTGCGTATAACGGGGTCTTTCCCTGGCCCCGGTCGGTAACGGCGGACGGCTTTCTCAGGCTCAAGGAATACGGGGCCAGGGCCGCCATCATGGATATTGAATTTATCGACAAGGGGCCGGAGGGCGTCGATTCGATCTATTTTAACCGGGACTTTCCCGTGGAATTTGAAAAAACTTTTGCGGAAATCAGCGGCAATGTTTCCGATCTGCTGGGAGCGGTTCAGAGCGGCAGACTCAGCCGGGCAGAAATGGCGCAGTACGAACAGGAACTGTCTGATATTATCCGGGCCGAAGAAGACACGCTTTTTCAAAAAATCCTGGGCATAACCAGGGATAATGACAGGTATATGGCCCAGGCGTCGGGCCTGTTCGGGCATACCTGGGCCACCCTCAATTTGCAGCCCCAGCCCCTGCAGGGGGAACAAGCGGAACGGCGGCCCCTGGCGGAAGAAAAATTTTCATACGCCGTGGATGTGGCCCCCGGCGCCCGGACCGGCGTGAATGAGGACATTCTTCCGGCCCTGCCGCTGTTCGCCCAGTCGGCCCTGGGGGCGGGTTTTACCAATGTAGATATTGACCGCGACGGGGTCAGGCGGCGGATCTTCCTGGTTCAGGAGGTCGCCGGGTTTTATTACCTCCAGCTTGCCTTTGCGCCCCTGATGGAATACCTGGGCTATCCCGAAATCCGCCTTGAAAAACGGCGGCTCATTCTGCAAAATGTCCGGACTCCCTCCCAGGCGGATGCCGCGCAGCCGGAGCCCGGTTCGGGGCGCAGTATTGTTATTCCCCTGGACGCCGGGGGCCGGATGATGCTGGACTGGCCGAAAACCGATTACATAAACAGTTTTACCCATGTGTCTTTTGGGGAATTCTCCATGCTGGAAGAACTTGAGATCCAGACAGAACAATACCTGACGATCCTGGAAAGCGCGGGGCTTTCCTTCTTTTTATCGTTTGACGAAAGCCTCGCCCCGGTGCAGAGCATTATCTACGAGGGCGGCGCGCTTTTGCGGGAATCCCGCGAAGCCCTGAACCAGGCCCTGGCGGAACAATCGGATGAGCAGTTCCAGCGCCGCGTTGCCCTCCGGGACGAAAGCATGACCCTGCTGCGCGCTTTTGCGGAATATGAAGTCGCCGCCAAAGTGCTGGCCCTGGCGGAAAAACTGGAAGCGGAGTATCCGGAAGACGCCGGGGCAATCCAGGCGGAGGCGGACCATATCGCCCTGCACGCCGGATACCTGGAGACGGCGGTGGACGAACACTCAAGACTCCAGGCAAAGCTGCAAGAGATCTTTGCGGATAAATTCTGCATCCTGGGCCGGGTTGATACGGGAACCACCGATATTGGGGTAAACCCCTTTTACAGTGAATATGTCAATGTAGGAACCCATGCGGTGGTGCTGGACACTATTTTGCGGGAATCCTTTATCAATCCCCTGCATCCCCTGTGGCGGGCGGCGCTGTGTCTGGCGCTTTCACTTCTTCTCATGCTGGCCCTGCACGATCTAAAGCCCGCCGCCCGGACGACCCTGGGCGTGGGCGGCGCCGTTCTTTTTGGCGTTTTTGGGTTTGTCCTGTTCCGGTACTCAGGTATTTTTATCGGCCCTCTGGGGCCGGCGCTGGCCGCCGTTACGGCGGTGATCATCCGGGAACTGGTTTCCTACGTAACCTCGGAAAAAGAACGGCAGTTTATCAACCGGGCCCTTTCTACCTATGTGTCCAAAGAAGTAACGGCGGAACTGGTGGCCAACCCCGCGCTTTTGCAGCTTGGGGGAAGCAAGCGGCAGATGAGCGCCATTTTTACGGACCTTCAGGGCTTTTCAACGATCTCGGAACAGCTTGACCCGGAGCAGGTTGTTCAGCTTTTGAACCGTTACCTGACGGCGATGAGCGACATCATCATGGAGAACTTAGGCACTATCGACAAATACGAAGGGGACGCCATCATTGCGTTTTTCGGCGCGCCGGTGTACCGGGAAGATCACGCGGTTCTGGCCTGCCGCAGCGCCGTCAGGATGAAACAGGCGGAAGCGGAACTGAACCGCGGCATCATGGCGGATCGTTTGAGCCCCCGGCCCCTCTACACCCGGATAGGGATAAACACCGGGGAAATGGTAGTGGGCAACATGGGAACCTCCACCAAGATGAACTACACGATTATGGGAAACGCGGTAAACCTGGCTGCCCGGCTTGAAGGGGTCAACAAGCAATACCACACGGGGGGCGTTCTGATAAGTGAATACACCAAAAGTGAAATAGGGGATGAATTTATCTGCCGGAGCCTTGACCGGGTCCGGGTGGTGGGGATCAATACGCCGGTGCGGCTCTACGAACTTTTGGGTATCCGGGGCGGCGCCGGGGAACCGGATTCGACCGCGGCCTGGGAAGAAGCCATGGCCCTGTATGAAAAGCGGGAATTCCGGGCGGCGGAGGAAATTTTCCTTTCCCTGGCGGCCCGGAACGAACAGGACGGCGCGGCGCGGCTGTATACGGAAACCTGCCGGGCCTATATTGCCGCCCCGCCCCCGGCTGACTGGGACGGGGTCAACAATTTAAGCGCAAAGTAGCCGGGGACAGCCCCCGCGTAAAGGCCGGCGCGCAGTTTGTTGCGCTTCGCGCATAAAATCTCCAAAAATCGCCGATTGGTGAGGTTGTTCCAAAACCCGGTTGATGCAAACCAAAGGTCTGATGAAACAACCTCGTAAATCCAAGGCTGCTGTTCCAAAAACTGAAGTTTTGGAACAGCCTCTGGTGATTTTTTACCGTGCAGGCTCCTACTCTTCCCAGGTAATGTTGACGGTAAGGCTTCCGGTAGAGACAGGAATAACCACTGCGGGGACGCTGATATTCTCCACCCCCGCCGGAGGCGGCGGCGTCCGGGCCTCCACGGTTTCCACCGGGACCGCGGTTTGGCCCGTGGCGGAAGCGGCAGCGCTGCTCTGCCCCGCCCGCACATACACCGCCGTATTGTCACTCCCGGAGAAATGGACGACCCCTTCGTTCACCTGGAGGTTTATCGTGTCAAATTCAAAGGCCGTCCCCCGAACCGAAGCGGTGGCCGTGGGGCCCCTCAGGTTAAAACTCACCGTCCGGCCCGCGGGCGGGTTGACCTCGGCCCTGACCCGTCCGGCCCGCAGTTGAACGTCCACCCGCTCGGTTTCCGCCAGGGTCTGGATCTCGGCCAGGCTCAGGCGGGTCAGGGGCTTTGCCAGAATGGTGGCGTCCCCCAGTTTGATCAGGGCGGAACTTTTAAACCCCGTGGAAATCTGGGAGTCCTGCGTCAATCCCTGCCCCAGCGTGGCGGCAGTCCAGACGGACGATCCGGGCTCCTTTACTTCTACCGTTCCCCGGATCTCCTGGATAAAGGCCCGGGGGCTTTGTCCGTACAGGGCCCCCGCGCTGACGATCAGCGCCATCGACAGACATAAAATTTTCATACTATCCCCCTAAAACGACAGAATAAGTCCCAGAACCGTCTTCCACCGAATTTTCGCTTCCGGGATAAAGGCGTTTCCCAGACGGGGGAAAAAGGCCCCGCCTCCAAAAGTCAGCGCCACATCCGGCAGGGGCGTCCAAAACGCCGTGCCGAAGAATTCTCCGCCCAAAAAATTTCCCGTATCTTTTAAGGCATCCGGTTCCCCGTTGTCCCGGAACGTTTGGGTGTCGAGCCGGATAAAGTAGGAACCCTCGGCCCCCAGGGAAAGGGTTTGCAGGATACGCAGACTGTAGTCCAGTTTAAACACCACCATACTCCCGATGGCCGGGCTGAAAACCTGCCCCTGGGGCAGGGAGTTGACCGGGATAAAGGGCCCCAGCCGCTCGTTAAAGTCGTGTGATGAGTAAACCACCCGGAAACCAAGCCGGTCATCCAGGCCCTCGGGGATTAACCAATTGACGCGCACGAGTCCCGCCAGGGCAACCCGGAACAGCTCCCCCTGTTTTTCTTCCATGCCCAGGGAAAAAGCCCGCTCTATGCTGAAACCTCCGGGCAGGCGCTGGCCGAAACGGTAGGAAAAAAACTGGCTGTGGAGCCGGTCATCCCCTTCGTTGAGGTCGAACTGGCCCAAAAGACCCAGAGCAAGGGAGGAAGAGGGGCCAAGGCCGGGGTTTTCCCACTTGAAGGAAGCCAGAACCCGGCGGGAGGCAAAATAGTCCGCCGCAGACGATATGGCCTGCGCATAGCCGCTCTGGTCCCGGCCCGTCATCAAAATATCCGCCTGTTTCTTGTAGAGGAAACCGGAGTAATAGGCCCCCGCGGTAAAACGGCCCCCCCCGGCGCTGAAATTTCCGCTCAGGCCGTCGAAAAGCCCCGATGCGGCAAGAGTCGAAGGATCCTCCAGGTGCTGGCGGCCCAGAGTAAAGGAGAGGGCCGGTGAAACAAGCCAGGTAAGCTCGCTCCGGTCCAGTTGGGGCAGGGCTGCGGGAGCCCGCCAGCGGTCTTTTTCGTAGTCAAAACTGAGACTGCCCGAAAGGTAGAGGTTCAGGCGGCTCCCCAGGGGGCCGGAAACCCAGGGCCGCAGTACGGGGGTGTAGAAAAAACCGGGATTCACGGTTTTGCCGGAACCGGCGATTTCGTTGGAAGCCTTTGCCTCCTGGTTCAGAACCATGCCGAAATCCAGGGCCCCCGCGGCGCCGGCAAGGAACAGGAACAGCGCGCAAAGCATTACCGGGCGGGATTTCCGGCCCCCGGCGTTTTTTTTCGTTTGGACGGCGTTAGTCAATCTGGAACTCTCCCTGATAGAGATGGATGCCTTCCGTACCGCTGGAAAGCCCCATCCCCGGTTTTACTTCCGTCCCGGCTTCAAAGCCGGCCTGCCGCTCCTCCGCGTCGGCCAGAACCCGGCCCGTAATGTAGAGCAGTTCTTCGCCGCTCACCAACTGCGCCGGATCAGCATTTGGCGGCAGGAAACGCCGCCAGGCCAGGGCCCGGTACGCATAGCGGGGGCTGGGGAACAGGGCGTACATAAAGCCCCCGGAAAGGGAGAAGGAACGCATAACAAGGAAGGAAAGCTCCCCCAGCTTGATAGGCGTGTCCCGTTCCGCCCGGCGGGGAAACCAGTCTCGGGCCTGTGCAAAGGCTTCGTCCGGCCCGGCCTCCGGTTCAAGGAGCCCCGCGGCGGGAAGGATGATGCCTGCGGCCTGGGCGAAAGAAACCTGCCCCGCCGCCAGAACCTCGTCCAGCTTTTCCGCGGTCTGGGCGGAGGCCGCCGCAACGGGGAGCAGAAAAATCAACACGCAGCGCCCGAAGAATCCGGAAATCCGTTTTCCGGGCCGGTTTTGTATCCTCATGTCATTTCCTTTTTATATGCAGATAAACAGCGTCTGTCCGCACAGTATACCCAAAGCCTGCGCCCGCGTCCAGCTTTTCATGGGACGCCACCGGGGCCGGGGGTCATTCTCCCCAGTTTTCTGAGGTGGTGCTGTCAAGAGTAAGCTCCGGCCCCGCATCGGTGTTGCGCTTTTTTGAGGGCGAAGAATACACATACACCGCGTGGCCGTCGCCGGTTGTAGCGGTGTTTTCGTCACTGCCCGAAGTGTGGGTAGTATCGTCGTCGCCGTAGATAGTGCCGCTGGATTTGGTGAAGGTTCCGCCAGAGTCCACATAGACCCCGCCGCCCTTGCCGTGGGTGGTAGGGCTGAAGCTGCTACTGGCGGTGTTATCGCGGATGGTTCCCCCTCTCATGGTGAAAAAGGCCGTGGCCGTGGTGGAACCGGAGTTTTCCACCACATACACCCCGCCGCCGGCGCTACCGCCGTCGGCGCTGCTGGCGGTGTTACCGCTGATGGTTCCCCCGATCATGGTGAAAAAGGCCGTGGAATCGGCGGCTCTTGTCCCCACCCACACCCCGCCGCCGACGCTGGCGGTGTTACCGCTGATGGTTTCCCCGATCATGGTGAAAGAGGCCGTGGAACCGGAGGAGTTTGCCTCCACATACCCCCCGCCGCCGGATAGGGCGGTGTTACTGCTGATGGTTCCCCCGGTCATGGTGAAAGAGGCCGTGGAATCGGCGGCTCTTGTCCCCACCCACACCCCGCCGCCGACACCGCTGCTGGGGTTGCCGGTGATGGCGGTGGCAGTGTTACCGCTGATGGTTCCCCCGGTCATGGTGAAAGAGGCCGTGGAATCGGCGAAGTTTGCCTCCACATACACCCCGCCGCCGAGGTCAGCGTCGCCCCCGGTCAGGGTAAGGCCCGGCCCCAAGGTAAGGTCGGCGTTGACGATATAGACAACCCTTGCATCGCTGCTGGCATCAATACTATTTTCGCTGTCGTCCGCGGTCGCCCCCGCCAGGATGATGGGAGGATAGGTGGTATACAGGGCACTGTCGCTAATCTCAACCATATTGTCACCGGTCAAACCTGTCGTAATGTCTCCGCTCACCAGTATCCGGGCAGGGGCGGCGGCGGCAGTGCCTTTGTTGGGCCAAGCAAAGGAGGAGGCGCCGTAAAGGGCGGCTATCGCCTCCAGCGCCCCATTCACCGTGGCGAAAGGCGCCGCCTCGCTCCCCGTGCCGGTTATATCATTCCCACCCGCAGCCACATACCAGACCGTGGAAAATTTTTTCATGGCCAGCACAGCTTCGGCGGTTTTTCCCGCTTCCACGGTTACGGCGGTTTCCCCAAGGCCAAAGAACTGGCCTTCCTCAAAGGCTTCGGCCCGGATGTTCCAGCGCCCCGGGGTCAGGGTCAGGCTGAGGGCCCCGGTTCCCGGCCCCGCTTCCCGGCTCAGGGTTTCCCCGCCGGGGCCGGAAAAGACCAGTTTATAGGAGAGGCTGTTAATGGTGTCCGGAGACAGGGCGGCCCGGGCGCCGCCGCCTGAAAGAACCAGGCGAAGTTTCCCCGCGCCGCTATCCAGGGCCGGCGGGCAGGCGGTCAGGGACAAAGCCAGCCCGGCCAGAAACAGGGGTATGGAAACCTTAAAAAATACCGTAGTCATGGGACATCTCCGGGAGACCAACAGGCCGGGAGCCTGCGGGGGGATAGGGGGATATATGAACAGTAATTCCGGGTAAATACACGAGGCAAGAGTACACCCATCCTTTTGTCATAGCTATAATATACTACGAACCGGGGGAAAAAACAACATAACCCCGGCAGGGGGCCTGATTGTGGCGCGGGGGATATAGGGCGCAGAAGCGCATCCGCAGACTGTTCCTGAAAACCGGCAGCACACGCCAGGCGCGAAAGAGCAGCCCGTTAAGGGCTGTTACTGGATAGCGGTAACGCACGCCAGGCGCACAATAATGGCAGCGCATAAACAACGGTAGACCAGCTTGAGATGGTCGTACGCGCCAGCGCACAATAACGGCAGCGAATAAACAACGTTATGCGACATACCACCCTAAAATTTTGTTAAATTTTACAAAAAGCATAAAGACAAAGACTATTGACATAATAAAAAAAGACTATAGAATATAAGAAACATTTTTTTAAGGAGATAAAAAATGAACATGAAAAGAATTTATGCTTGGATTATTGATTTTGTGATTGTTTGTATAATTCAGACTATTCTTATGGGGTTGTTTCTTATAATGCCATTATTAAAGAATATTGATGATATAAATATTTCCAATGTTATGACACGACAATTAATCATAACTTATTGTTCTATAATATATTTAATTGTTAGGGATATTATAGGTAAAAGAAGCATTGGAAAAAGAGTATTTAAATTAAAAATTATTAATAAAAGCAATGGAAATGAGGCAAGTATTTTAAGAAGATTTGTCAGAAATATAACTTGGATTTTAGGGCCAATAGATGTAATTGTATTTTTGTAACTATTCAGCCGGAATATTTGAAAAAGCAACAAAATTCGGTAATGTATCTTGAAACACAAGGTTCATGGCTTCACTGGCCGTCATTCCCTGTTTAATACAGGTTGATAT
>JAISBS010000003.1 GCA_031266075.1 Treponema sp. | reverse complement strand
GGGCATAAAAACAGCCTTTTAAGAAAAATTACACCGAATAGTGCAAAATAATATTGACATTCATTATTTTGCACTGTATAGTATAACTTAATGATTGTCAAGAGGAGCCGCTTCGAACTGAGAGGCCGGACTCATTTTTGAAAGGAGGAAAAAATGTCATCTAAATTTTTCATTGGCGCATGGATTTTGATAAGGGGCATACGGCATATGCCGGAAACAGAAAAATGAGGGGAGGATACGGACACAGGTTTTGCCTTCATCTAGTGATAACCGTTATAGTAAATACCGTTGTGGTAATGGCCGCCGTTTATAGAGCTTTGCGCCGAGCGGCCATGTCTGTTGCCGTGATGTCCGTGAGCGAAGCCAATGCCGGTTGTCGCTAACGCGATTATAACCCCAAGAAGTATCTTTTTCATACCCATCTCTTCCTATGCATACCCGTTTCCGTGATGACCGAAACCGTTACTGCAACCGTCGTCGCCGTGGTGTCCGCCGTAATGCTGTCCATTATGCTGATGGGTTCCGCTCTTGACACAGCCGCTTATCGTGCAGGCGGTATTGGCGGCAAGGATTTCATCGCCGTGGTCGTGGGAACAGCCGTCATTGTTGTAATGTCCTGCATAGCATACGCCGTCATGGTAATGGGCAGTCTCAATCGGACAATTCGCCACAGGGTCAGAACCGGCGCTCCGGACATTGGCAAGAGCAACGGCGCCGCTTTCTCCGCCCGGATGGGTAAGCCCATTGTCACAGCCTACCATTGCCGCCAAAGAAAATATACAGCCCGCAAGAATGGTTAAAAATCTTTTCATTATTACCTCTCGTATATAGGATACAAAAGCAGGGGATAAAAAACGGGGGGTGTGGGCAACTTTTTTTACCGGTTTCCTTCACCGGTGCATGGCGCCCTCATGTTCGCCGTCATGCATAAACGGCGCGGGTTGGGTGTCCTGGCCGGTTTCCGGCAGGGTTTCCCGATAGAGTTCAAGGGTATACAGCTCGAAAACCACGACAATAGGGCTTGGGACGGAAGCAAGCAGGGAAAGATTTTGCTCTATCGTTTTGGCCCGTGAAAGATTGTCCTGGGCGACAGCAACGGTTATAGTATTTTGCGGCGGAATATCGGGCGATCGCAGAAACGCAGCAATAACGTCCCCGTAAGCGGCGGGAATTTTTTTATTGATAGCCGACAGACCAGCCGCGGTGTCAACTGCATTTTGGGTCAAGGGCCGTATTTTGGCGACCCTTGCCACGCGGTTGTAGGTCAATTCACTGGCGGCGCCGGTTTCATTTTTGTCGCCATAGCTTACCCGTAAAAAACCAGCGGGGGTGAAATACAGAAACTGCGCAAAGAAAAAGAAACACAGCAAAAGCATGCAGGCAGAAGAAACAAAGAGGACAATTTTATTTCTGTTATACGAAACAAAAACCACGGTTCCCACTTCGCAATGGGGAGGCGTTGGTATTGATCTGAATTCGCCATTATTAAAAAGAACGATGCTTTTTTTGTCCCCCTTTTTCATTATTACGCCTTTCATACCATATCCTCCCCGTCAAAAAAATGAGGCAAAAAAGAATGAATATACGGATAGTCGCCGCGTATGATGACGATCACAGCAGCAATATAGCGACGGTATTTTTCCAGGGTCTTTTCTGAAACGCCCGAAAGCGCGGCAAGCCGTTGTATGGGCAATTTGCGAGTCCGTGTCATTTCCGCGACAAGTCCGGGGTTTTCAAGGGCTTTCCGGGCAATGTCATGGCAGACGCGGCGGGAACGTTCCTGTTTGGGGCCGTTTTTCTCCAGTATGGCAACATCAAAACCCCATTGGCTAAATTCGTTGTTTATTTCGATAATTTCCATCCGCAATTTTTTTTGTTCCTCTAAAAAATCATGCTGCCGTTGCGCTGTTTCCATTTCCCATGCCGGTTCTTTTTCACCGTTGTTTGTTGAAACCGCGAAGAATGATTTTTTGAGTTTTATTTCTTTATTCGCCGCGTTAATCAGCCTGTTGCGTATCACGGTTTGGGCATAGGGGATAAACGCGCCGTCTTTTGGTCTATAGGTTTGAACGCTTTGAATAAAGGCGAGCATGGCCTCGGTAAGATAATCCCGCCGCGCTTCCGCCTTAAAAAAAACGCTGCCCATGGCTTTTTTGATAAACGGCAAATACTCGATGATAATCTGATTTAAAACAAGCTTATCAGTTTTTGCGAGTTCTATTTTTTCCGTAAGTTGCTCCGGCAACGCGTCCATTTCCACGCATTATACCGTGTGATTAGGGAGACTATCAACAACAGGGAGAAGAATATCGTTCTTCTCGGAAAGATACATACCCTGGCGATACGCCGCTAATTCACGGAAGCGGTTTGTGCCGCCATTTCGTAACGCCCTTCTGGACTTCGTTCTCCGCCGGATCCGAGGCTTCCCATTTCCGCCATTCATAAACGCCCGGCCTGGGGTTGGCCGAATAGAAGGCGCTGAAAGCCCCGTTTTTATCGTTATTGCCAAAAAACATATCCGATCCGGGGAGGGCTATGGGCGTTGAAGCTCCCCTCCTGATGAGGATCCTGGTCAGGCTGGTGTTAAAAAAAGCCCCTTCGCCGGTTGTGTCCCCGTCTATCCTTTCCAGCGTCGCGGGGAGATCAAGCTCCGTCAGCTTGATGCTGCCGGAAAAGGCGCTTCTCCCGATGACAGTGATCCGGTTGGGTATGACCACGGCTTTTAACTGGCTTGCGGAGCCAAAAACCGAGGCCCCTATCTCCCTTAAGCCCTGGGCGGAAGCAAGATCGATGCCCAGGCCGTCGTCGCCGGTTCCGCCGAAAAGGTTCTGTCTGAAAGCGCCGTTTCCCAGGACGGCAAGTTTTGGGGGAAGCTTTTCGAGTTTGACTATGTTATTGCGGGAAAAAGCCCCCGCCCCTATGGTTTCAAGGGCGGCGGCTCCGCTTACATCGAGGACCGCTATTTTATTATCCATAAAGGCGTCCCGCCCGATAAATTTAAGGCTGGGGGGAACAATAAGGCCGAGCAGCCTGCCTTTCCGGGTGTCGATGGTGTTGATCGCCCCCGGACGGCTGACATCGATGGAAAACGCCCCGTCCCCAATGCGCTCTATGCCGTCTTCCAGGGTCAAAAGCGTTATGCCGCCCTTCAGAACGCCGCCTTCGTAAACGTAGGGATTGGCAAACGCATAGGGCCCTATTTCCCTAATGGTTCCGGGGATAATCAAGGTTCCGGTAATCGGATTTCCCTCAAACGCGCCGGCCAGGGTTGAGGGGGGATTGGAAATGGTTTCCCCGATTTTGACCAGGGAAGGGGGAAAACCGGGGGGCGTGGTTATTTTGTTGTATCTGAACGCCCCGTTTCCGATGGTTTTAAGGGCAATCCCCGGGGCAAAGGCCAGGAATAGTATGGAATTCTGGGGATCGCAGCCCGCTTTGAAAGCGTCAAAGGCGTTTGCCCCAATGCCGGGAAAGGTCCGCTCCGGGCTGGCCCCCGCCGCTTTAACAACAAAGTCCCTGACCCCCGCGGGAATCTCCAGAGACCCCCCGATTTTGGCCCGGGCAAAGGCGCCGTCCCCGATGCTGTAGCCGGAAGAACCGCTGTTAAGGGTCAGCCTGACGGTGTTGCCCAAGGCAAGCGGCAGGGCGCTATCCGCAAAGGCGCCGGGACCGATGCCGGGGAAAAACCTGGTGTACGCCGTATTGGGAACCGGCAGGGTCGCGCCCGCGGGGAGGATGGGCGTGCCGAGTATGCCCGGAGGATAGGCCGCGGGTCTGCCGTCCGCGTCCTTGCCGTCGGGGTAGATCGCCAGATCCTTCAGCCCCCCGGGAATAACAATGGCGGCGAATTTATTCCCCTGAAAGGCCCTGGCGCCGATGAGGGCAACCGTGTCGGGAATCGTTATGGAACTGAGTCCACAGCCTGAAAAGGCTTCATCCCCGATGG
>JAISBS010000028.1 GCA_031266075.1 Treponema sp. | reverse complement strand
TTTGCTACCTCTTCAACCAGCACATCAATGTTTTCCTTATTTTTCCCGCTGATGGTATTTACGTGGTTTACCGACACGTTGATCTGGTCCGCCCCGGTGGCCATCTCGTTCATCCCGTTGGTGATCTCCGCAGTCGCCAGTTCCAGGTTTTTACTCTCCTGTATTACCTGGCGGCTCCCTTCCAGCATCTCCTGTGAACCGCCCTTGACCATTTGGGTCACTTCGTTCAACTGGCCGATAGATTCCAATATCTGCTTGCTCCCCGCTCCCTGTTCCTCCATGGCGTTACGGATATTTTCTTCCTGATCGGACACGGTTTTAATCCCGCTGTCTATGGCTTCAAACTTATTGAGTACATTGTCAGCGGATTTGGTTATCTTGTCGATAGAATCCTTAATCTTTTTAAGGACGGTGGAAATAGTTTTTGACTGTTCACCGGAATTCTCGGCCAGCTTGCGTATTTCATCGGCCACCACGGCGAAGCCTTTTCCCGCTTCTCCGGCATGGGCCGCTTCAATGGCGGCGTTCATCGACAAGAGGTTGGTCTGGCTGGCTATGTTTTCCATCACCGCGTTTATCTCCAAAAGCCCCGCGGATTCCCTGGCGATTTCCTGAATGTCCGCCGCTACTTCCTGAAGACCCGTCCGCCCCACTTCGGATGCGTTCATCAGTTCCTGAACGCTGTCGATGTTTTTGACCAGGGACCGGGTAACGGACTGGATATTGGCGAGCATTTCCTCAATCGCCGAGGAAGACTGTGCGACACTGGCGCCCTGCTTGTTCACATGGCCTGAAAGTTTGTCAATGATAACGGTGATCTGGCTCATGGTGGCGTTGGTTTCGGTAACGCTGGCCGACTGGTTGATAACCCGTGTTTTTATATTCTGAATATTGGCGGTGATCTCATTGATCGCCGCGGCGGTTTCGGTCATGTTACCGGCAAGATCGCTTCCGATGCCGGAGAGGGCGGAACTTTGATTTCTGATAGCCATAATCAGGCCCTTGATCTTGTCGACGGTAAAATTGATATACCCGGCCAATTCTCCCACTTCGTCTTTTGTGTATATATCAATTTTGCGGGTCAGGTCTCCCTCGGACACATCTTTCAGAATCTTCATTGTCCGCACGATGGGCCGGCTGATGGAACGGGCGATAATAAAAGCCCCCGCAGTCATGGCAGCGAACATTGCCGCACCTATGCCAATAATAATAAAGAACATACGGTCAACCGGCGCCATAATATCGGTGTACGAAGCCCCTATCACCAAACTCCAGGGTTTGGCGGAGTTACCCACGGTAAAGGGGGTCAAATAGATCGTCATACCCCCTGCCATGAAATTCATGGGGGTTCCGGCGGCAACGGCATTGACCCAGTCATTTAAGTGATCGCCTACAATATCGCCTTCAGTGTCCCGTATATTCTTTCCGTTACGGCTGGGATCAAAGTGGGCTATAATATGGCCCCCGGAACTAAAAACCGCCGCCACGCCGTGCCCAAAGGGTTTTAGATTATTCACCACCGTCTGAACTTCGGTCAACTGGACATCAATGCCGACAATGCCGACCGTTTCACCTTTGCTGTTTTTGATGGGCGTCACGATGCCGGGAGAAAAAAAATCTTTTCCGCCCATCGTATAGGCAAGGGGTTCGGTAATCATCTCTTTTCCGGTGGTCATGACGACGGTATAAAAGTCTTCCCCATCGAATCCCGGCGGCAAGGCTTCTACAAAGGGCCTCCCGTCCGGCCCCAGTGCCCAGATCACCGCAAAGCGCCCGGTACTGTCCGCACCCGGAGTGTTCGCGTACCGCGCGTCCATACCGTCCGGGAGGCCAGGTTCCCAGGCGCTGTATATATTAATCGCCTCCGGATGCGTCTCCATATACCCCCGGAGCATCATATTAAAAAAATCGCGCCGATCCGCTGCGGGCATGGTCTCATACTGGCTCATAACCTCCGCCAGAGTCCGGGCGGCGTCCATGTAGATTTCAAAGTAACGCCCCACCTTTTCGCTGTTTTCCGCCCCTATACTGAGCGCTCCTTCGTGGGCCAGACGGTTAATCTGGGCGCGGGAAAGAACCATCGTGACTGTCGCTAAAAGACCAATACCAATGACATTCAGCACGGTAAGAATGAGGATGAGTCTCATACGAATTTTCATAAATTATCTCCCGGGGCTTTTTCAAAACTTCAATTTTGAAAAAGCAACTTTATATTGGACTTGTTCAATAACTCGAACCTCCGGTTCGTTGTTGGTTATCGGCTAACCAAAGGTTATCTTGCAAGTCTCGTAAGAAACCCTGCGGGTTTCAATGTTCCGCATTTTTGCTGCTTTTAAGCGGAAATTGTTCAAAATTGAAGTTTTTAAACAATTCTTTTAGGAAAAAAGCGGCTGGTAAGACGTTTTTCCAAAGAAAATTTCAAAGCCAACCGGATTTTGAAACGTGCGCTCTCTTGTTTTCAATAGATTGGCGGATTCAACCGGCAAGTGTAACACCCGCGGATTTGGTAAAAATCTGAGCAGGAGTCCTGTAACCTAAACACTTTATCGATGTCGAGTTTATTTTACTGCTAATTTACTTATTTCTTTTTGTTCCGTCAATATCCGGGCGTATATTTTGAAAATATCTTTATAAAATAGAGGGAATCTCCGGAAATCCCGGTTGGGTTTTCAGAGAGTCCCCGGACTTGTTCAATAACCGGACGAATTATTCGCGGTGGGGTCTAATACCCAAGAGACCGCTTGCGATGAGCGGTCTCCGGACAACTCTATTTTTCTTTTTTGGGAAACCAGCCCCGTTCTACCCGCTTTTCCTGTTCAAACAATTCCTTGATGCTCCACAAGCAGCTTGATCCGGTGATCCCCATCAGGATAGAGACATAGAGATTGGACACCAGACAGGCCCCCGCCAGAAAAGCTATGCCGCAGACAAGGCAAAGGGGCCATATCTTTTTCCCAAAATGGTATTCACCCTTGATCACAATAGGATGAAACAATCCGATGATACACAGCGCCGCGGCCCCGGCAAACAAACCATAAAAATTCACATTTCTCTCCATAAAAAAGTTTTTTCGTCGTTATGAGCTGGGGCTGTTCCAAAACTTCAGTTTTTGGAACAGCTACCTTGGAATTTCGAGCTTGTTCCGAAACCAACCGGGTTATTGAACAAGTCCATTGTGTTTTATCCGGGCCATGGCATGGGCCCTATCCGGCCAGCCGGGTGTAGAGGCCCCCCTGGGCCAGGAGGGACGCATGGTTCCCCCGTTCCACAATCCGGCCATCCAGCATAACCAGAATTTCGTCCATCTCCGACAGGTCCCGCAGATGGTGGGTTATGGTGATAACGCTTTTGTTCCGGGCCCATTGCCGCAGGTTGCGCCATACCTCCTGCCCGGTCAGAGTGTCCAGCCCCTGTTCCACCTCGTCCAGAACAAGAACCGGGCTGTTTTTCAGGTATATCCGCGCCAGCGCCAGCCGCTGCCGCTGGCCTCCGGAAAGTTTAAAGCCATTTTCGCCGGTTATGGTTTCATAACCCTCCGGCAGGGACCGCACAAAATCGTGGAGCCGGGCCCGGCGGCTGGCCTCTTCCATTTCCTCCACACCGGCTTCCGGCCTGGCCAGCAGGATATTTTCCCGGATACTGGTATGAAAGATATAGGGGTCTTGGTTCAACACCCCCAACAGATCCCGAACCTGATCTTCCGGCCAGTCCCGTAGTTCCCGGCCATCCACCCGGAGGCTTCCCGCGGCATAGGGCCAGAATTTCAGGAGCAGGTTGATGATGGTGCTTTTTCCCGAACCGTTGGGCCCGGCCAGGGCGATCTTCCCCCCCGGCGCAAGCCGGAAAGAAAGATCCTGCAGGGCGAACTGTTCTTCCGGGCCGTAGCGAAAATTCACCCCCTCAAAGACCAGCTCCGGCGGCGCGGCGGCGTACAGTGTCCGTAAGGCCGCTGACGGTTCCGCCGGTTCCACCGCCGCTTGTGTTACTCCTGTTGACGGTTCCACCGTGTGCGCCGCCGTTTGCGGAGGGCCGTCCTCTGCGGCAGGTTCTCCCCCGGCGGTTTCCAGTTCTGCATCCGCCTGCGGTTCCCCGGCCAGCGCGAAAAGGCGGCCCGCGGCAATAAGGCCCTCGTCAAGCTTGGTCAGGGCCAGCGGCAGGGGAGTTACCGCCTCAAAAGCGGCCCACATGATAAGGCCGCACATGGTCAAAAACACCCCTTCCAGGCGGCCTTCGGCCACCAGCGGCACGGAGAAAAACACGCCCCCCAACATGGCGATGTGGCTGAAATACTGGATCAGGCAGGCGCTCAAGTTGTCCAGGGCAAAGAGCTTTTTTTGCCCGCCGGTTATGGCCCTAAGGCCCGCCCGTATTTCTTCTCGCTTTTGCGGCATGGCGTCATAGACCTGAAGTTCCCCCAGCCCCAGCACCAGATCCACCACCTGGGTATGAAAACGTTCCCAACGGTCGGCCTGCCGCGCCGCCATGCCCCGGGTCATCCGGCGCACCCACAGGGGAACCGCCACGCCGCTCAAGAAAAAGAGCGCCGCCAAAAGTCCGGCGGCGGCGGGGCAGAAAAAGAGCATAAAAACGACACAGCCAATGAGTACCACCAGGGCAATAAAGGGGGCTACCAGCACCCGGAGGTAAAAGAACTGCAAATTTTCAATATCGCCCACGATCTGTTTGAAGAGCCGCCCGCTGCTGTAGCTTTGCAGATTCGCCGGGGCCAGCGGCTCGATCTTTCGGTAAAACCAGACCCGCAGTTTTTTCAGAATTCTGAACGTTACGTCGTGGGTAACATACCGTTCCACATAGCGCCAAAAGGCCCGGGAGATGCCGAAAAAACGCACCCCCACGATGAGGGTATACAATTGCAGAACCGGCGGAGCCAGGGCCGCGGAGGAGATCAGCACCGCGGAAGCCCCCAAAAGGCTGACGTTGGAGGCAATGGTCAGGGCCCCGCAAAACGCGGCCCCCGCCATAACCGGCCAGTAGGGGCGCATAAGGCTAAGAAGCCGGGAAAAGGTTTTCATTCGCCGCCCCCCGCTTCAAGCAGGGACTGGTAAACCCCCCCGGAAGCCTTCAAAACGCCGGGAGGACCGTCCTCCACAATGCGGCCCCCGTCGATGACCAGCACCCGGTCCATGGCGCTCACCGTCCGCAGCCGGTGGGCCGCAGCCAGCACCGTCCGGCCTGCCATCAGATGAAGCAGGGCCTCCTGTACCGCCTCCTCCCGGACCAGATCGAGGTTTGCGGTGGCCTCGTCCAGCAACAGCAGGGAAGATTGGCGGAGCCATGCGCGGGTTATGGCCAGGAGCTGCCGCTGGCCGCCGCTTAATTCCCGGCCCCCCTGACCAATTCGGGTTTCCAGACCTTCCGGCAGCCCTTCAAGCCAGGATCGGAGGCCCAGATCTTCGCCGGCTTCCCGGATCGCCGCATCCGTGATGCCGGGCATACCGATCAGCAGGTTTTCCCGGATAGTTCCGGCGAAAAGCCAGGGCTTTTGCGGCACCCAGGCGATCCGCCGCCGCCAGGCCGCCATATCCAGTCCCGCCAGATCCTCCCCGCCGGCCAGAATCCGCCCCCCGGTGGCGGACAAAAAGCCCAGCAATAAATGGAGGATCGTGGTTTTGCCGCCGCCGCTGGGGCCCACCAGCGCGGTTTTCTGCCCCCGCTCCAGGGCAAAGGAAATATCCTGCAAGGATTCGCTTTGGGCCTCGCGGTAACGGTGATCCACATGATCAAACACGATGGAAACACCGCAGGCCGCACCATCCCCGGCGTATCCAAAAACGCCGTTCGCCGGATTTTTTGCCGGGGCAGCCGGAGCGCCGGAATCCCCGGCGCGGACCGCGCCGCCCTGTTCAGGCGGGACAAAGAACCCGGCGGCCTCTCCGCCGGACCCGGCTTTTTCGTCCCGCCCGGAACCCGGCGCTTCCGCCGTGGCTTCCGATTCGGGGGTTTCCAGAAAACGGTACACCCGGTTCGCCGCCTCCACCCCGTTCAGGCTGGCGTGGTATTGGGTTCCCAGGTTACGGATAGGCTGATAAAATTCAGGGGCCAGCAGCAGCAAAAAAAAGGCCGGCTCAAACTCAAGCATCCCGTTAAGGAGGCGGAGCCCCAGCCCCACCGCCACCATGGCGATGCTCAGGGTGCTGAACAGTTCCAGCGTCAGGGCCGAAAGAAAAGCGACCCGCAAGACCTCCAGGTTATTACGCCGGAAGGATTCACTTAACGCTTCTACTTTGTCTCCCTGCCGCTTGCTCATGTTAAGGGTTTTGAGCGTGGTAAGCCCCTGAAAAAGATCCTGAAAAAACCCGGTCATGCGGTCCAGCGCCCGCCACTGTTTGTTGGTTACCGATTTCGACCATTTGCCGATAAGCATCATAAACATGGGCAGCATGGGGGCGGTAAAGAGCAGAATCAGGCCCGTGATCCAGTCCCGGGAAAAGATCATCACAAAAAACATGATGGGGATAATGGCGGTCTTGAAGACCTGGGGCATATACTTGCCAAAGTAGGCGTGGAGTACCTCAAGACCCTCGGTGATAAGGTGGAGGAGTTCTCCGGTTTGCTCGTCCCTCAGCCGCACCGGCCCCAGGCGGTCTATCTTTGAAAGAATCGCCTCCCGAAGGCTGGTTTGGGCTGTCTGGGCCAGATGCAGGGCAAACCATTCCTCCAGCCAGGAAAAGAGGGCGCGAAGGGTAACGATGGGGACAAGGAGGGCAAAAAAAGGCAGAACCTGTTCAAGATTCTGCCCCTTTAAAAATACATTGTTCGCCAGGCGCGCCAACAGGAACGCCTGAGCCAGGATCAGGCCGCCGGTTATAAGACCGGCGGCCGCCGTGCCGAACAAAAATTTTCTACTGCCTTTGGTTTCCCGCAGCAAATTTTTGTTAAGCATCCCCGGCTAATACACCAGATCCTTGGGATCGTTGGTAACCCGTTTTTTGAATACCCAGAAATTCCAGATTTGGTACAGCAGTACAATCGGCGTAAAGATCGCCGCCACAATGGTCATAATCTTCAGGGTGTAAAGACTGGAAGACGCATTGTAGATGTTCAGGCTCGCTGCGGGAATATTCCGGAAGATCAGAACATTGGGGAACATAATGGCAAATACCGTTGCCGTTACGAAAACGATCATCAGGGCCACGCTGACAAAGGCCAAACCGAATTTCTGCTTCCACTGGGCGAAAACGGAAACCAGCAGAGCCACCGCCGCCAGCGCCACCGTGATAATGGCTAACCATTTCGGTTGAAGAGCGATTTCTCCCGCCTCGTTTGGCGAGAAAAGAATCGTCGTCTGGAACAGCGCGTACACAACCCACAGCACCGTTACCGGAATCAGGATAATGCCGGTCCTGAGGGCTATTTTTTTGGCCCGGGCCAGAACCGTCTCGTCTCCGACCTTGAGGGTCAGGAAACACGCCCCGTGGTAGAGGAACAGCAGGAAGGTTACCACCCCGCCGAGCAGACAGAAGGGATGGAGCAGGCTAAAGAAGAAACCCCATTGGGTAGCCGCGCTCCACTGGCCGAGCGGTTCGGCGGTCGGCAGGACAACTCCCCGGATCAGATTGGCCACCGCCACGCCCCAGAGCAGGGCGGGGAGGAAACTGCCGATGCTGAAAGCCCAGTCCCAGCAGGTCCGCCATTTGGGGTTCTTGCTCTTGCTGTGGAATTCAAAGGCCACACCCCGGAGAATCAGGCCCACAAGGATCAAAAACAGGGCCAGATAAAACTTGCTGAACAGGGTCGAGTACCACAGGGGGAAGGCCGCGAAAATCGCTCCCCCCGCCGTCAGAAGCCAGACCTCGTTACCGTCCCAGAAAGGGCCGATACTGTTGATCACGATCCGGCGTTCCTTATCGTCTTTGCCGGCAAAGGGAACCAGCATCCCCACGCCGTAGTCAAAACCTTCCAGAAACAGAAATCCCGTAAACAGAACTGCTACCAGAAGAAACCAAATCAGTTGAAAAATATTTCCGTCCATTCCTCTCCCTCCTATGCTTCTTGCGAATCGGCGCCGGATTCAGCCGGAAATTTTCCGGAAGCCTTCATCAGCAAATACACGTCAACAATAGCCAACGCCGTGTAGATAACCACGAATCCCGTAAACGAGATCACGAGAAATGACAGGGGCAAATCGGACAGGCCCTGCTGTACGGTTTGCAGGCCGTAGACCACCCAGGGCTGGCGGCCAACTTCCGCCATAATCCACCCGAAACTGCTGGCGATGTAGGGCAGGAACAGGGCCGGGAACATGATCTTGAGGTACCATGTCTGTTTTTCCAGCGTCCCCTTGGCCGTGAAAATCACCGCCAAAAGCCCCAGCAGGGCCATTACGATAGCCAGGCCGAACATGATGCGGAAGCTCCAGAAGGTCAGGCCCACCGGAGGAATGAAAGAATCCGTCCCCAGTACTTCTTTGTAGTCATCCCCGAATTTCTCCCGGAATTCCGCGTCGTATTGGGCCTGCAGCTGGTTGATCCCCTGTACCTCTCCGGAGGTAAAGCTGTAGAAATTCATGAAGCTTAAACCGCCGGGAATGGCGATTTCCCAGGTGTTGGTCTTGTTCGCTTCGTCAATTCCGGCCACGATTGCCAGCGAGGCAGGATCCGCGGTGTCCCAGAGGGCTTCCGCCGCCGCCATCTTCATGGGCTGGGAGTGGGTCAGATACTGGCCCTGGAGATGTCCGATAACCGAGACCAGAATTCCCGCGATAATCCCGGCCACCGCGCCGTATTTAAAGGATTTCTTGAAGAAGTCGGGGTTGTTTTTCTTTATCAGGTGATACGCGCTGATCCCCATGATAAAGAAGGCTGCGGTAACCAGACCCGCCGTGATGACGTGGAAAAACTGGAACAGCGCATGGGGGTTGGTGAGCAGGGCCGGGAAATTGTTCATCAAGGCCCGGCTTCCGTCCGCCGCCATTTCAAAACCTACCGGAGCCTGCATAAAGGAGTTGGCCACCAGGATCCAGAACGCCGACAGGTTCGAGGCAAAGGCTACCAGCCAGATACTGGCCAGATGCACCTTTTTCGACAGCCGGTTCCAGCCGAAGATCCAGACACCCAGAAAAGTCGACTCGAGAAAGAACGCGAGCAGGGCTTCGATAGCCAAGGGGGCTCCAAATATATCGCCGACAAACGCGGAATACCCCGCCCAGTTCATTCCAAAGTGGAATTCCTGGACAATCCCGGTAACCACGCCCATGGCGAAATTGATCAGGTACAGTTTACCCCAGAACAACGTCATTTTTTTGTACTTCTCGTCATCGGTCTGGACATAGCGGGTTTGCATAATCGCTACCAGAATACCCAGACCAAGAGTCAGAGGCACAAAGAAAAAGTGGTACACTGAAGTTGCGGCAAACTGCAGTCTCGCAAGAAAAAGTCCTTCCATACTTCCCTCCATTGCTTTTAAGTCGTATACAGGGTTAAAAAACCCCGCTCCTTACGGAGAACTGATACTTTTGGGCATAGTTAGTGTACCACAGAGCGAAAAAATCGTCAAGAAAAATTAAAATTCGCCGGTACTTTGCGCTTTTTGTCCACAAATTCGGTTAATCGGCGGTCAGGCGGTCAAGAATCTCGTAAAAACCCTGACGGGCCGGCCCTTCCGGCAGGGAACTCAGAAGTTCCCCGGCCTGTTCCGCGTGGCACCGGATGGTTTCCCGGGTAAATTCGATGCCCCGGGAGGAATTCAAAATGTCCTGTATCTCCTCTTTGATGCAGTCCGAAACCGCCGCCCCGGAGCCGATAGTGTGGATAACCTCCCGCAGGCGGTGGCCGCTGGGGTGATGGAGGGCGTGGAGGATGGGTAGGGTGTAGGTCCCGTTGATAAAGTCGCTGTGAACCGGTTTCCCCTCCCGGTCGCCGGTGGAGATAATATTCAAAAGGTCGTCCCGGAGCTGGAACAGATAGCCGATATGTTCGCCCACCTGCCGCAATATCATCGACGTTTTTTCGCCGCAGCCGCTTTCCATAGCCCCGATCCCGCAGGCAGCCACAAAAAGGGAGGCGGTTTTGCCGAAAATATTGGACAAATAGTCTTCCACCGTCACTTTCGTGTCATAGGCATGGGCGTACTGGCCTATTTCCCCGTAGCACATACTTTCCACGGTTTTTGCCAGCAGCATACCCGCTTCAATGGAAGCTTCTTTAAAAAGGTAGAAGACGATGCGGCTGAGTACAAAATCGCCCGCATAGACCGCCATTTCTTTGCCGAATTTGGACTGCACTGTCGGCCTGCCCCGGCGCAGGGGGGAATCGTCCACAATATCGTCATGGATCAGGGAGGCGGTGTGGATCATTTCCACTGTGGCCCCCATTTTGCAGAGCTGGTCCCGGCATTTGGGCCATTTGGGGCCGAAACGGCCCGAAAGCAGCAGAACCAGGGGCCGGACTTTTTTGCCCCCCCCGGTGGTGATTGTGTTCAGCACAGAGCGGAGGGCCGTATGGCCGCTTTCATCCCGCAGGTACTCGTCCACATAGACATCCACGAGCTTTAGATCGTCCGAAAGTCCTTCTATTTTATCGAAAGCAGCCATAACCATTCTTCCTTGCCGGAAAATTGTATCAGAATATGCGGGAGAATCATCATAAAATAGGCGGCGTAAGCCAGCAGATCGGCCAGAATAATCGTTTTAAAACACAGGGCCCGCTGGGTGTGAAGGTAGTCAAGGCGGAAAAGGCGCCTGAAAAGGGGCAGCCCGGCAATCAACGCCGGGACGATGCCAAGAACGGTAAAGCCGAACTGCCACAGGCCGATGGCAGGCAGGGACAGGATCATCAGGAGGAAGAGGAAAAGGTACAATTTCCGGGCCCGTTCCCGGCCAAGGAGAACGGGAAGAGTTTTTCGCCCGGCCCGCTGATCCCGCTCGATGTCGCAGAGGTTGTTGGTCATCATCACCAGGCCCACGCCGATGATACAGGGGACGCTGAGGATGATGACCACTGGGTCAACGCTTCCCGTCAGCGCCGCATGGACCCCAAAAGGGATAAGCCCCCCCATGACAAAGCCGGAAACCAGCTCGCCCAGAGGCAGGAAGGAAACGGGCCGGGGGCTTATTGAATAGAGGATCAGCGCCGCGGCGCCCGCAAACCCGACGAACAGGGAGGCCGGGCCGCTTGAAACAACCACATAGGCCCCCAAAAGGCCCGCGGCGGCGAGGAAGCCGGCGGCGAGGTACAGCGCGGATTTCGGGTCCAGGCGGTTGTATACCAGCACCGCGTCTTCCGGTTCGCCGGAATTTTCTTTGGTATCAAGCCCTTTGACAAAATCGGCGTAATCGTTAAAGGTATTGGCCGCCGACTGCATCAGGATCACGATCAGGAACAGAGCGGCGGAGAGGAGCGGCGGGGCGCGCCCGGTAAAATCCAGCGCCAAAAGGACGCCGAGGATTGCAGGCGTTATGGATGCGGGGGGCCAGGTATGGGGCGCCGCCAGCCGCAGGGCCAACAGGGGTGTCATCTTTTGCAGGGGATTACCTCTCGCCGTATTTTACCATATTTGTCATAAATGTCAAATAAATTGTGGGGCCTCAGGT
Source organism: Treponema sp. (assembly GCA_031266075.1). Taxonomy (GTDB): domain Bacteria; phylum Spirochaetota; class Spirochaetia; order Treponematales; family Breznakiellaceae; genus JAISAN01. The sequence continues at coordinate 21,757 of JAISBS010000028.1, read as the reverse complement.
TTTGGCGCACCCCGGCGGCGGGCCGTTTTTGTCGTATTTTTCACACCCCGCACATTCGGCCTTTGTACCCGAACCGTCGCAACAGCCCCCTTCGGAAAGGGGTTTGCGTCCCAGGAGGACGCCGATGGACATACCAAGCACCACCACAAGAACAATCCCAAAGCTTATCAATACGGTTGCCAGCATTTTTTTCCCTTAAAAAATCTGAGCTTGTTCCAAAACCTGGCCGGTTTCGGAACAAGCTCCCGGAAAAACCGGGTCTTGACCGGTTTTCCCCCTCAATTCAAGGCAACTGTTCCAAAAACTGAAGTTTTGGAACAGTCCCATCTGAAAATCCTCGGGGCCCCGAATCTTCGGTTCGCCGCGGGCGGGTTCCCGGGTATTACACCCCCGGTACGAAAAAAGCGCCTTCAAAACCCCGCCGGGGTTTTGAAGGCGCCCTGAACACAACCGGTTATCAGCCGCCGCCGCCAAAATCATCAAAGATGATGTTGTCGCGCTCCACGCCCAAATCGGTGAGCATCTTGATTGCGGCGGAGGACATCATAGGCGGGCCGCACATATAGTACTCGCAATCCTCCGGGGCAGGGTGATCTTTCAGGTAATTTTCATACAGCACATTGTGGATGAATCCGGTCAATCCGGTCCACTTGTCTTCCGGCAGGGGATCGGACAGGGCCAGATGCCAGACAAAATTGGGGTTTTCCGCCTGGAGCCGGTCGAATTCTTCTACATAAAAGGCTTCCCTCAGGGAGCGGGCCCCGTACCAGAAGCTGGTTTTCCGCTTCGTTTTCAGGCGCTTGAGCTGATCAAAGATATGGGACCGCATGGGGGCCATCCCCGCGCCGCCGCCGATAAAGACCATTTCCGCGTCGGTGTCCCGGGCGAAAAAATCGCCGAAGGGTCCGTAGACATTCACCTTGTCCCCCGGTTTCAGGTTGAACACGTAGGAGGACATTTTCCCCGGCGGCACATCGGGGGTCCGGGGCGGCGGCGCGGCAACGCGGATATTGAATTTAACCACCCCCTTTTCTTCCGGGTAGTTGGCCATGGAATAGGCCCGCGTAACCGTTTCGTCCACCTTGGAGACATAACGCCAGAGCTTGAATTTGTCCCAGTCGCCCCGGTATTCGGTCTGAATGTCAAAATCCTTGTAGTTCACCACATGGGGCGGACATTCGAGCTGCATATAGCCGCCGGCCCGGAAATTCACGTCCTCCCCCGCCGGCAGGCGCAGGGTAAGCTCTTTGATAAACGTGGCCACGCTGGGGTTGGATTCTACCGTACATTCGAATTTTTTAACCCCAAACACATCTTCGGAAACGGTGATCTTCATGTTCTGTTTGACCGGGGTCTGGCAGCCGAGCCGCCAGTGATCCCTGGCCTGGCGGCGGGTAAAATGGGGCTCCTCCGTGGACAGCAAATCGCCGCCCCCTTCCAGAACCTGGCATTTGCACTGGCCGCAGGTGCCGCCGCCGCCGCAGGCGGAGGACAGGTAGATGCTCTGGGCCGCCAGCGTATGCAGGAGCTTTCCCCCGGCGGGGACGGTAATGTTTTTTTCGCCGTTGATCTCAATCGTTACGTCGCCGGTGCTGACCAGGGCGGCGCGGGCGACAAGGATAATGACCGCCAAAGCCATAACCACGGCGGTAAACATCCCGATGGCAAGGTAAATTTCCTGAGTGTTCATCGTGTCTCCTTAAAGCTGTATGCCGGAAAAGCACATGAAACCCAGGGCCATCAAACCGATGGTGATAAAGGTGATCCCCTTTCCCTGGAGTCCCGCAGGCACATGGCTGTATTTTAGTTTTTCCCGTATCCCGGCCAAGAGCGCAATCGCCAGTGCCCAGGAAGCGCCGGAACCGAAGCCGTAGACCACACTTTCGGAAAATGTGTAGTCCCGTTCCACCATAAAGAGCGATCCGGCCATGATGATACAGTTCACGGTAATCAGCGGCAAAAAGATACCCAGCGTGTTATACAGTTTGGGCATATATTTGTCCATTGTCATTTCCAGAATCTGCACAATGGCGGCGATAACGCCGATATAGGTGAGGAAGCCCAGATACGATAAATCCAGATCCGGCAGTCCCGCCCAGGCCAGCGCCCCGTCACGGAGCAGGTAGTTATACACCAGATTGTTCACCGGGACGGTAATGACCTGAACCAAAATAATCGCAATCCCCAGACTGATGGCCGTATCCACCTTTTTGGATATCATGATGAAAGAACACATACCCAAAAAGAAGGCCAGGGCCATGTTTTCGATAAAGAGGGCGCGTACGAAAAGGCTCAATAAATGTTCCATGTCTGTTTCCCCCTAATTATCCTGTTCCGAAAATTGCGGCGCCAGTTCAAACGGCGCTTCTTCCCGCTGATCTTTTTTCCAGCTGCGCAGGGCCCAGATAAGAAGGCCGATGAGGAAAAAGGCCGACGGCGGCATCAGGAGCAGGCTGTTGGGCAGATACCAGCCGCCTTCGTTGACGGGCGGCAGAATCGTAATGCCCAGCAGTTTCCCCGCGCCAAGCAGTTCCCGGAATGCGCCCAGCGTAATCAGTATGAGGGAATAGCCAAGCCCGTTACCGATGCCGTCCAGGAAGGAGCGGATGGGTGGGTTCTGCATGGCATAGGCTTCCGCCCGGCCCATAACGATACAGTTGGTGATGATCAGTCCCACGTAAACGGAAAGTTGCTTGGACAGCGAAAAGACAAAGGCTTTAAGCACCTGATCAACCAGAATGACCAGCGACGCAATGATGACCATTTGCACGATCATGCGGATGGAGCTGGGAATCTGGTTGCGGATCAGGGAAATGAAAAAGCTGGAAAAAGCGGTAACCAGGGTCAGGCAGATTGCCATGACCAGCGCCGTTTTCAGGCCCGAGGTAACCGCCAGCGCCGAACATACGCCGAGAATTTGCTGGGCGATGGGGTTGTTGTTAAAAACCGGATCGAACAGCACGTCCTTGATAGTTTCTTTTTTTTCCATGGCTAGACTCCTTGTTGACGCAGTTTGGCGAGATAGGGCCCGAAACCCTTGTCCCCCAGCCAGAATAACAGCAGGCGTTCCACGCCCCTGCTGGTCAGCGTGGCGCCCGACAGCGCGTCAACCTGATGCCCCACTGCCGGATTGGCCGGGTTCACGCCGCCCTTGATGATCTGGATCACCGGCTTGCCTGCTTCGTCAAACACGGTTTTGCCGGGCCAGAGGGCCTTCCACCGGGGGTTGTCCACTTCGCCGCCCATGCCCGGCGTTTCCCCGTGCTGGTAGAATCCGAAGCCCACCACGGTGTTCAGGTCGCCGGTTTTAAGGGCCAGAAAGCCGTAGAGGGTGGACCAGAGGCCGTAGCCTCGAACCGGGAGAATCAGGGCCTCGATAAGGCCGTCGGTCTCCAGCAGATAGATTGTCGTGAACTGTTCGCGGCGTATGACCTTGGCAATATCCTCTTCGCCGGACAGGGCAATAGAGGTTTTGGGATCCCGTGCCGCCTTTAACGGGTCAAAGACCGCCGGATCCAGGTCCGTTTTTTCTTCACCCGTAGTCAGGTCGATTACCCGGGCCTTGATGCGGCTGGCAAAAAGTTCCTGCACCTCACGGGAAGAAAGTTCAGGATTCCCAATTCCCGCGATTGACAGGATGCTCCGCTGTTTGTCAAGGAGGCTGTTCGCCTGCTGGGTGGGTTTCAGGTAAATCGCGGAACCCGCTACGAAAACCGAAGCCACAAGGCTTACCACCAGCGCGACCAGCAGGGTGCGCAGGATGGATTCTTTTTTCTTGTCAGACATGGCGCGCCATCCTTCGTTTGATATTTGCTGAAACGACAAAATGGTCGATCAGGGGGGCGCAGAGGTTGCCAAAGAGGATCGCCAGCATCATGCCTTCCGGAAAGGCCGGATTGACTACCCGGATTAGTATGACCATGACGCCGATCAGCGCCCCGTATATCCATTTGCCCCGGTTCGTCATGGCGGCGGACACCGGATCGGTGGCCATAAATATGGTTCCGAAGGCAAAGCCGCCCAGCACAAAGTGCCAGTACCACGGCATGGCGAAGAGAACATTGCCGGCGGGGCCGATAAAGTTGAACAGCAGGCTGGTCGCCGCCGCCCCGAGCAGAATACCCACAATGATCCGGAGAGAAACAACCCCGGTAAGGATCATCAGCGCGCCGCCGAGCAGAACCGCCACCGTGGATGTTTCGCCCGTGGAACCGGGCATGACGCCGAGGAACGCCTGCATCCAGCTCATGCCGAATTCGGTCCCTTCCTGGGCCAGGGCCAGCGGAGTAGCGCCGCTCACCCCGTCCACGGCGGTCCATACGGCGTCGCCGGAAATGCGGCTCGGGTAGGCGAAGAACAGGAAGGCCCGCCCGGTAAGGGCCGGGTTGAGAAAGTTAAAGCCCGTGCCGCCGAACACTTCCTTCCCCAGAACGACGCCAAAACTGATCCCCAGCGCCACCTGCCACAGGGGAATGTTGGGGGGCAGAATCAGGGGGAACAGCACCATGGTAACAAAAATGCCTTCGCTGATGTCATGTTTCCGCACGCAGGCAAAGAACACTTCCCAGAAGATCCCCACTATCACCGAGGTCAGCAAAATGGGCAGGAAATAGACCGCGCCATGCACCAGGTTGGCCCAGATGCTGGCCGGATCAAAACCTACGGTACTTTGAAGGAAGGCCCCCCGCCAGCCCTCCAGAAATTTGAAAAGCAGTTCGCGGTTGGCCTGATAAGCACTATTGGCCTGAAAACCCACATTCCACATACCCGCAAGCATGGCCGGAATGGCGGCGAAGACCACGATGATCATGATCCGCTTTAAATCCATCGCGTCCCGTACATGAGCGGTGGTCCGGGTTATATAGGCGGGACGGTAAAAGAACGTGTCCCCCGCCTCAAACAGGGGATAGAGCCGTTCAAACTTCCCGCCCTTTTTAAAATGGGGCTCCAGGCGGTCGAGAAATCGACGTAAACCCATGATCAGCCCTCCTTTTCAATGCGGGTTAATACATCCCGCAGAATGGGGCCGTACTCATACTTGCCCGCGCAAACATAGGAACACAAGGCCAAATCCTCCTCGTCCAATTCCAGACAGCCCAGTTTCTGGGCCATATCCGTGTCCCCCGCCACCAGATAGCGCAGGAGCTGGGTCGGTAAAATGTCCAGCGGCATGACCGCCTCGTAATTCCCCATCGGCACGATGGGGCGGGGGCTGCCGTTGGTAGTAGTGCTGAAGGCAAAGCGCTTTCCGGGGATAAACGAGGAAAGCACGACCCGCAGGATCGAATGTTTGTTCGCTCCGGGGCGCAGGAAGGAGAACATTTCCCGTTCTTTGCCTTCCCGAAGGCAGGAAACCTGTTGATGATAGCGCCCCAAAAAGGCCAGCGGCCCTACGGCGGCCCTGCCGCCAAAGACGGAGCCCGAAACGATCCGGTTTTCGCCGGACACCAGTTCGCCCGCCGTCAACTCGTTCAGATCCGCGCCCAGCCGGGTTCGCAGCAGCCGGGGCCTGGCAACCACCGGGCCCGCCAGCGAAACCACTCGTTCCACCCACAGTTTTCCGGTGGAAAACAGCTTGCCGATGGCGATAACATCCTGATACCCAATGTGCCAGACCGTTTTATGGGCGTCCACGGGATCGAGAAAATGAATGTGCGTGCCCGGCAGTCCGGCGGGGTGGGGCCCGGCAAACCGCTCAAAATGGGTTTTGGACAGCCCTTCGCCGGGGAGTTGACCCTTTTTGCCGGCGCAGACATAGATGACGCCGCTGGTCAGCCGGGAAAGGACGGTTATGCCGCGGATAAAATCTTCCTTATATTCGGCGATAACCAGCTCCGGATCCGGGGCCAGCGGGTGGGTATCGATGGCCGTTACGAAGATTGAGGCCGGCTCCGAATCCACCGCCGGCGTTTTGGAGTAGGGACGGGTTCTGAGAGCCGTCCACAAGCCCGACTGCCGGAGATTTTCCCGCGCCTTTTCGGCGGAAAGCTGTTCCAGTTCTTCATCAGTGTACCTGGGAAAGGACACCGCGTCCTCTCCCTCAAGATCGATAACCACCGATTGAAAAACCCGCTGCGCGCCCCGGTTAATGGCGCTGACCACGCCCGCTCCCGGAGACGTAAACTGCACGCCCGGCGTTTTTTTGTCCGAAAACAACACCTGCCCCAGCTTGACCCGGTCGCCAACCTGCACCGCCATTGAAGGTTTCATGCCGTGGTAGTCGAAACCGGCCAGCGCCACGCGCGTTACCGCCGGGCCCGGTTCAATGGTCTGGCGCGGCGCGCCGGTGATGGGTAAATCCAGCCCGCGTTTGATTCTTGTCATGCGTTCAACCTGCCTGATAATACGGAAGGATGCGGCATAAGCCGCCGGAATGCCGGAAAACAACGTCCCCGGCTGTTACCGGCATATCCACGAATAATGGATATACCGAGGGTAACCATGGAGTCTGTTCAATTATTTCCTCTCTTTGTTCATAGGTTATCATCTTAATTAAAATTGTCAAGTTTTTTTTAAGATTTTTTGCCTTTTTTTATGTTTGAAAGGCGGCGCCCGGTTCAAAACAAGTATTCACCGTATTTATTGCGGAATAATATGCTTTGGTGAAAAAATAGAAAAAACGAGCCGCCGCCTGCCCGGAAGGGGAAATTTTCCAAAAACCAAACCAAACCTTGCATAAATACCACAATTCGTCTAGAATACATGATACTTACGAAAAAGGAACCTTTGAAAGCTTCGGTTTTCAGAAGGTTTTTTTATTCGTGGAAGGCTGCTGATTCTAAATGGAGTTTTGGAGATGAATATACTCAGTATCGTACTGTTGGTATTTTTTGTGATCATCGCGGTGCTGCTGGTGCTGCTGGTGCTGGTGCAAAATGAGGAAGGGAACAGTCTGGGGGGCATTTTCGCCGGGGGCAGCGCCTCGGCCTTTGGTTCCCGGTCCGGGAATGTGCTGACCAGGGCCACCACGGTGCTGGGAGCCCTGTTTCTGATTATCAGCCTGGGCCTGGCCCTGCTGAACCGGACTCCCGGCGACATGGGGGTGGAAGCCGCGGGACGGGAACTTTCCGTCGAGGCCGGAACCGGGGACTGGCTGGAAGATGAACTGAATCGCCAGGGCGTCGGAACCCCGGGGACTGAAGGGCCGGAAGGTTCAGCGGTCGAAGAAAATACCGTAACCGAATAGGGAGTGGGGGGGTTTATGTTTCTGTACGATATATTTCGGCCCGATTTGATTAAGGTGGATATGGAGGCGGAAGACAAGGACGAAGCCTTCGAGGAACTGGTGGATCATTTTTGCCAGACCGGCAAGTCCGATGGCCGTGAAGAAATGCTGGAGGCCCTGCGGGAGCGGGAAGCGAAAATGTCCACCGGAATCCACAAGGGGATCGGCATCCCCCACGGCAAGACCGCCGCGGTGGAGCAGATTCACGGCGTTTTGGGCATTTCCCGGCGGGGAATTGATTATGACGCGCTGGACGGAGAGCCGGTGTATCTGATCTTTATGCTGCTTATCCCCGAAATGGATACGGAAAAACACCTTCGGATCCTCAAACGGATGGCGGAACTGCTGGAAAACCCCCAGTTTTATATTGACCTGGTGAGCCAGCGGGATCCCCAGAGCGCGTATAACGTGATTAAAAAATACGAAGATATATTTGTTACAATGGATCAACGGCCTTCGGGAAGGCCGGAATAGGGGGAGCGGCAACTATGGCGAAAAGCGTACAGCCCGGAGCGGGCCAGCTTGATCAGGATGCGCACAGACAGGCGCTGCTGGAAAATCTGCTGAAAGTCGAGGCCGAGGCCGCCGCCCTGGCGGATGAAGCGCAGGTCGAAGTGAGCCGCCGTATTGACGAGGCGGAGCGGCAGAACCGCGCCCGTTACGAGGAACAGTACAACCGGGAAGCCACAGCCCATGAAGCGTCGTATCAAAAAGAAATAACAGGGGTAAAAGCCTCTTATAGAGAAGAAATTGAAGCCTACCGGGAGAGTTTGAGCCGGATCACCATGGATAAAAGCCGTTTTTCAGCGTTGATGACCGCACTCCTGACAGGGGAAACATAATGGCGGAACCGGGGAGACGGGCATACGTATATGCCAAAGCCTGCGGAATTGCCGGCAAGTCCTGTATTGGCAGCCGGGTTTCCCGGCTCCGGAGCCTTACCCGGCTGGCGGACCTGGACCGGCTGATTTTTCCCGGGGAAAGCCGGGAACTCCCCGGCGGCGAGCTTTTGCGGGATCTGGAAAAACGCATCACCGGGCGGGCGGTGCAGCAAATTCTGACGATTGTGTCGTCCTGTTCCCCTCCGCCGGAATTTTTGATCCGGCAGTTGCGGGTTTATGAATATGCCGACGTAAAGTCCCTCCTGAACCATTTGACCGCCGGGGAGACGGAAGCTCCGGTTTTTACCAGCCTCAAACCCTTCGACACAGTGCGCTGGGCGGCCTGGCCCGATCTGGGGGCCATGTTTCGGCAGTCCGAATTCCAGTGGCTTGCCGGTGAAGACTTTGGCGCCATGACCGCGGAGGAAAATATGCTCCTCCAGGCCCGGCTCGACCGCCAGTATTACCAGATGTTGTGGGAAAGCCTCCGCCGTTTGGCCCCGAAAGACCGGCGGGCGGGGGATTTGATCCTGAGGGAAGAAATATCCCTGCGGAACTGTATGTGGGCCCTGCGCCTGCGGAGCTATTACGGCGTGGGATCGCCGCAGGGGCAGCATTATCTTTTGAAGATTCCCCTGGGCCCTGGCCGCTCCGCGGCGGCAGACGCGGAGGCGGCCCTGAAATTGCCGCTGGACAACCCGGCGGTCTGGAAAAGCTGGCGGCGGCACGCCTTCCTGAACCCGGAAAAACCCGGCGAGGAATGGAAGCCTGACCCCCGGTTTTTCCAGAACGCGGTTTCCCGGTATTTGTACCGGCTGGCCCGCCGTTACTTCCGCAGCGATCCCTTTTCGCTGGACGCCGTCATGTGCTTTATCAAGCTGAAGCAGTTTGAGGAGGATATTCTTACCAGCGCCGCCGAAGGGCTGGGGCTGGGAATGTCCGGCGGGGATATTTTGAATCTGCTGGGGGTTGAAAAATGATCATGCCCCGGAAGATGCAGCATATTGATATTTCCGTTTTAAACCGGGACGCGGATGCGGTAATCGAACATCTGGGCCGCCGGGCGCTGATACATTTTTCCGAGAACGAAGAAGCCGCCGCGGATCTGAAGGCCGCCTTTGCCGAAGCGGCCTCCGCCGCGGAAGCCGGGGAGGAGCCTTCGGCGGCGCCCGGCGCGGGCCGGCTCCCGGTGGAGAAAAACCTGGAACAGATCCGGGCCGTTGCGGACTGGCTCGGCATCGAGTTTCCCGGCGAGCCTGATGAGTCCACCCGGCTTCCCGGCCCGGCGGAGGCCGATATGGCGGCGGAGATAAACGCCGCCGCTGCGGGCCTTATCAGCCGGGAACAGGAATTGAAGGAAGAAAAAACAAAGGTCGAGGCGGCCCTTAACGAGGCGCAGGCTTTTTCCGGCCTTCATGCCCCCTTTGCCGAACTGGACCGGCTTTCCTACCTGACCCTCAGAATCGGGCGGCTGGACGCCAGAGGACAGGCGGGCCTGCGGGAATCGCTGGGTAGCCGGGCCGTGATTATCCCGCTGGGAATCGGGAAAACGGGCGAACAGGGGGACCGGATTTTGGCGGCGGCCAGCAGAAAGGGCCGGTTCGCGCTGGATTCGGAGCTGAAAAAACATTCCTTTGTTCCCATAACGATCCCCGAAGGGTTTCAGGGGGTGCCGGAAGAGATGCTTTCGGGCCTTGAATCCCGGCTGGAAAGCATCGACGGGGAGCTTGAAAAGGCCGCGGGGCAAAAAGATGCATTGAGCCGTAAATTTGGCCGGAAAATCCGGGAACTTGCCGCCTCCTGGCTTATGGCCGCCACGGTTGAAGAGATCAAGGGGCGGCTCGTTGCCACCAGCAGTTCGTACCTTCTTTCCGGCTGGGTTCCCCAGGACCGAGTGGCGAAACTGGCGAAGGAGCTTTCGGATTTGACCGATGGCCGGATCGCGATTCGCGCCTTTAACCCCGACGAGATCCCCCGTGTGCAGGAAGGCCGGGAAAAGGTTCCGGTTTCCCTGAAACATGGGGCCTTTGTCCGGGGCTTTGAAGGGGTGGTCATGTCCTATGGCGCGCCTCCCTACGGAACCATCGACCCAAGTCCGCTGGTGGCCTTTTTCTTTACCCTGATGTTCGGCCTTATGTTTGGGGATGTGGGGCAGGGCTTTGTCCTGTTTCTGCTGGGACTCCTGACCGGGCCGCGGGGACTCAGGAAGATGCGGAAATTCGGGAAGTATTCAACCCCCCTCATTTCCGTGGGGCTCAGTTCCATGGTGATGGGCTTTTTGGTCGGGTCGGTCTTTACCAATGAAGAACTGCTGACGGGGCCCACCCGGGCGCTGACCGGGCTGCTGACCGGCCATCCGGTGAATCATATCCTTACCCTCCTGCCCATGGCGAGCCATGGCGGGAGCATGATGAAACTGCTGTTTTATTTCGGGTTTACGGTTGTCATCGGGATACTCCTCATTTCCATCGGGCTGGTGATCAATATCATCAACTATTCGATGCGGCGGAAGTACGAGGAAGCCTTTTTTTCCCGGACCGGCCTCGCGGGGCTCCTTTTTTTCTGGTACGCCATTTTTATGGCCCTGCGTATCGTGCTGGGGGGCCGCTTTATGTGGTTTGACCTGATCGGCCTTGCCCTGCCGGTCCTCTGCATCATTTTTAGCCCGGCGATCTGGCGGCTGGCCTCCGGGGAGCGCCCGGTGCTGGAACACGGTCTGGCAGCTTTTTTCATCGAGTGTTTTGTGGGTGTTCTGGAAACTGTTTCCACCTATTTTTCCAATACGGTCAGCTTTCTCCGGGTGGGGGCCTTTACCCTTTCCCACCTGGTGCTTTCCTACATTGTGTTTTTGTTTACCGACAAGGTTGCGGCCCTGGGTTTCCCCCTGGGCAGTCTGGGGGCGCTCTTGATTATGCTCATTGGCAACGGGATCATCATCGTTCTTGAGGGACTGATCGTGGCCATTCAGGTGGTGCGGCTCCAGTATTATGAATTTTTCAGCAAGTTTTTTGTCGAAACGGGGGTGAAGTTTTCCCCCTTCCGGTTTAGAAAAGAAGCGGGTAGTTACTAACATAATCGTAGCTGATTATGATAAAATGTATATTGTTGCAATAACGGAGGAATGTGATGAAGCGTAAAGTTGTTTTCTTGGCTGTGGTCCTGATGGCTTTCGGGGCCGCCCTTTTCGCCCAGGAGGCGGAGGCAGGAGCCGAGGTCGCCGGAGCCGCGATTCCGGCATGGAAGTTTATCGCCGCCGCCCTGGCGGTGGGGCTCTCCTGTATTGCCGGCGGTATCGCAGTGGGTCAGATCGGGGCCGCCGCCATGGGCGCCATAAGCGAAAACCCGGAACTCTCCGGCAAGGCGCTGCCGTTCATGGGACTTGCGGAAGGGATCTGTCTCTGGGGCTTCCTGGTGGCGTTGCTTATTCTGTTTTTGTAAGCGGCTGGGAAAAACAGGGTGGATTTTTTCTTTATCGGCGAACCGGAGTTGGTTACGGCCTTCCGTTTTGTCGGGGTAAAGGGCGCGGGGGTGGTAAACGCCGAAGGCGCCCGTGTGCAGTTTCGGCGGATCACCGAAGGCTGGGATGAAACAACGGGAATGGCGCTGCCCCGGGGTCGGGCCGAACGGTGCCGGGTTTTGATCCTCACGCAGGAAGTGGCGGAATGGGTGGACGATCTGGTGGTGAACTGGCAGCTTTCCGGTTCTTATCCCCTGATTGTAGAAATCCCCGGAACTATGGGGCGGCAGCCTGGCCGCAAGACACTGATGGATTCCATCCGGGAAGCCATTGGGGTTCGGGTATAAGGGCAATCTTATGGAAGAATTACAGTCACCTGAAGTGCTTGAACGGGAAATCCTGGAGGATGCCCGGAGAAAGGCCTTTAAAATTCTCAAAAGCGCCGACGATGCGGTGAAGGCCAATACCGGGGCCTGGGAAAAAAAGACCGCCGACGCGCTTGCGGAGCTTGAACGCCGGTATTCCCTCAAACGGCAGGAATCGGCGTCCGAAATTCTGGCCCGGCTGCCGCTGGATATGCGGCGGATCTGGTCGGAAAAAGTCGAAGGCTTTCTGGTTTCCGCGGTGGTGGACTGGTTCGGGGCCCTAAAACGGGAGCAAATTCTCGTTTTTTTGGACCGGGAACTGAAAAGGCGCCTTGCCGAATGTCCGGAATTTGCCGGTGCCGAAATGATCCGGGCCGGGTTTACGGGCTTGAGCCAGGAGGAAGCGGGGTCGCTGGTGAAAAAAAACCTGCCCGGCGCCGCTCCGGTTTTTGAAAACCTTTCCGGCCCGGAAAACGGGGGCCGGCAGGGGGATTACCCGGAACTGGTGCTGGACATTCCCGCGGTGCGGCTGACTGCTTCAATTAAGATGGCGGTTGATTCCCTGCTCCTGAACAAACGGGCCGAGTTGATCGAAGCCCTGCTGGGGCCGGAAGCCTTAAAGGGGCCGGGAGGCCTTGAGGAACGTAAATCTGAAGGAGCGCAGGGTGATTGAGGGCAGGGTTAAACGGATAGCGGGCCCGATTATCCACGCCTCTGGGCTTGGCGGGGCCGGGCTTTTTGACGTGGTGGAAGTGGGGGAAAACCGGATCATCGGGGAAATTGTCCGCCTGGAACGGGACGAGGCCATTATTCAGGTCTACGAAGAGGCCACGGGCCTGCAGATCGGCGCGCCGGCGGCTTCCACAGGGCGGCCCCTTTCGGCCCTGCTGGGGCCGGGCTTGATGGGAACCATCTACGACGGAATTCAGCGGCCCCTGAAGCCGCTGTACCAGGCGGGCGGTTCGTTCATGGCTCCCGGATCCCGGGGGGAACCGCTGGATTATTCCAAAAAGTGGCATTTTTCGCCTGACCCGGATGTGGCGAAACGGGTTGCCGCCGGGGAAGCGGTGGCGGCCCTGCCGGGGCTGGTTTTGGGGACGGTAAAGGAAACCAGCAGCATTACCTGTTCCATTATGGTTCCCCCGGATTTTCAGGGGGAGACGCTGGCGGAACTGGCCCCCGAAGGGGACTACCCGGTGGAAGCAACCGCGGCAAAAACCCGGAGCGGGCGGATCATCCCCTTCGGCCAGTGGTGGCCCGTGCGGGTGCCCCGGCCCAACGCGGAACGGCTTTCCCCGGAGATGCCGCTGGTTACGGGGCAGCGGGTCATCGATATTTTCTTCCCTCTTTCCAAGGGCGGAACCGCCGCCATTCCCGGGGGCTTCGGCACGGGTAAAACCATGACCCAGCACGCCATCGCCAAGTTCTGCGATGCCGATGTGATCATCTACATCGGCTGCGGCGAGCGGGGGAATGAAATGACCGAGGTTTTGAGCGAATTCCCCGAACTGATCGATCCCCGGACCGGACATTCCCTGATGGAACGGACGGTGCTGATCGCCAATACCTCCAATATGCCGGTGGCGGCCCGGGAGGTTTCGATCTACACCGGCGTTACGCTGGCGGAATTTTACCGGGACATGGGGCTCCATGTGGCGATTATGGCGGACTCCACCAGCCGCTGGGCCGAGGCTTTGCGGGAACTTTCGGGCCGGATGGAGGAAATGCCCGCGGAAGAAGGGTTCCCCGCATACCTTCCCACCCGGCTGGCGGAATTTTACGAACGGGCCGGCAGGGTAAAGACCCTGTGCGGCAAAGAGGGCTCGATTTCGATTATCGGGGCCGTTTCCCCGCCGGGGGGTGATTTTTCCGAGCCTGTTACCCAGCATACCAAACGGTTTATCCGCTGTTTTTGGGCCCTGGACCGGGATTTGGCCAATGGCCGGCACTATCCCGCCATTAGCTGGATTGACAGTTATTCCGAATACGCTGCGGAAGTTCAGCCCTGGTGGGAACGGGTCAACCCCCAGTGGGTTCAGATCCGGCGGCAGTCCATGGAACTGCTCAAACGGGAGCAGCGGCTTTCCGAAATCGTCCGCCTTATCGGGCCCGACGCCCTGCCGGACGATCAGCGGCTTATCCTGATCGTGGCGGAGATCATCAAGGACGGTTTTTTGCAGCAAAACTCCTTTGACAAAATTGATATGTACTGTGCCCCGGTCAAACAGGTGCGGCTTCTGGAGCTTATTATGGAATTTTATGAACGATCCAGGGCCCTTGTCCGGCAGGGAACTCCGCTGACCAAGATCATTTCCCTGAAAGGGGGGGATTCCTCCGAATCCGGCGGTCAGGAACTGCCGATCCGGGCCCGGCTTTCCCGGCTCAAATACTCGGTTACCAACGAGGAACTTTCCGGCCTTGATGATTTTGCCGAGGAGATGCGGGGTGTACTGGATTCGCTGGAACGGAGCTACCGTTCTCTGGGGGGCTTATGAGGGGAGTTGAATACCGGGGCCTGGCCCGGATCGAAGGGCCCGTGGTAGTTACCGCCCGGAGCCGGAATGTGGGCTTTAATGAGACCGTGGCGGTCTACGGACGGGACGGCGGGCGGCGGATGGGCCGGGTGGTGGACCTAAGCGAAGACCTGACTATCGTCCAGCTCTTTAGCAACAATACGGGGCTTTCCGCCGACGACAGCCGGGTTGAATTTTTGAAGGAACCCATGGAACTCCGGGTAGGGGAGGGGCTTTTGGGCCGGGTCTTTAACGGCCTGGGAAAACCCATCGACGGCTATGGGGAGATTTTTTCTTCCGCCTGCCGGGATGTAAACGGCCTTCCCATCAACCCCTACGCCCGGACTTACCCCAAGGATTTTATCCAGACCGGAATCTCCACTATTGACGGGATGAACACCCTGATCCGGGGCCAGAAGCTGCCGATCTTTTCCGGGAACGGGCTGCCCCATAACCGGCTGGCGGCCCAGATTGTCCGGCAGGCGACCATATTGGGTTCCGGGGGGAAGACGCCTGAGCCCTTTGTGGTGATTTTCTGCGCCATGGGGGTTAAATACGACGTGGCCCGGTTTTTTCTGGATGATTTTGAGCGGACCGGGGTGCTTGCCAACGTCGTGGTGTTCCTGTCTCTGGCGGATGCGCCGTCCCTTGAACGGCTGGTGGCGCCCCGCTGCGCCCTGACCGCTGCGGAGTATCTGGCCTACGAAAAAAATATGCACGTGCTGGTCGTGATGACCGACATGACCAACTACTGCGAAGCTCTCCGGGAAGTTTCCTCCATTCGGGAAGAAGTGCCCAGCCGCAAGGGTTATCCGGGCTACCTGTACTCGGATCTGGCGAGCCTCTACGAGCGGGCGGGACGGATCCGCGATTCTTCGGGGTCTATCACCCAGATACCGATCCTCACCATGCCCAGCGACGATATCAGCCATCCCATCCCGGACTTGTCGGGCTATATCACCGAGGGGCAGATCGTTCTGGACCGGGAACTGGCCCAGCGGGAAATTTACCCTCCGGTGGCGGTGCTTTCCAGCCTTTCCCGGCTGATGAAGGACGGCATCGGCGCGGGCATGACCCGGGACGATCACAAGGATCTGTCCAGCCAGCTTTTTGCCGCCTATTCCAAAGTCCGGCAGGTGCGGAACCTGGCCTCTATCATTGGGGAAGAAGAACTGACCGAAGGGGACAAACGGTATCTGAAATTCGAGGAAAAATTCGAATCCCTTTTCCTGACCCAGGGAGAGACGGAAAACCGGGACATTGGCCAGACGCTTGATTTGGGCTGGCAGGCGCTGGCGGAGCTGCCCAAAGAGGAATTGCTGCGGGTCAAGCAGGAGCAGATTGAAAAATACCTGGATCCGATTTTGGCCTCCAGAGTTTCAAATGAACCGGAACCGGAGGAGGATGAATGGCAAGGGAATCCATAGCCCCGACCAAAAGCAACCTCCGGGCGGTCAAGGACCGGCTCTCCACCGCCGAAGAAGGCCACGATCTTCTGGAGCAGAAGCGGGAAATCCTCGTGATGGACCTTATGAACAAGGTAGAACAGGTGAAGCTTCTGGAGCGGGATCTTGACGCCCGGATCATCAGCGCCTATCCGGCGCTCAAACGGATGCTGGTGGTCTGCGGACGGGAGCGGGCGGATCGTATTTCGGAGGATATCCGCTACGACTTTGAGCTTCGGGAAAAGCGGATGCTTCTGGGGGGAATGAACCTGCCGGGACTGGAGATAAAACTCCCCGAGGCGGAGTTGAAGTATTCCCCGGCGAATTCATTTGCCGAATGTGATGAAACCGTGCTAGAATTCTTTGAAATGTTAAAATTATGCACCGAACTGGCGGCGGTGCGGACTATTGTCTGGCGTCTTGCCCGGGAAGTGCGGAAGACCCAACGCCGGGTTAATGCGCTGGAAAAAATGATTATCCCCGCCGCCAGGGAAACAAAGGTGTATATTGAATCGGCGCTGGAAGAACGGGAACGGGATTCTTTCTTCACCACAAAACTATTGAAAAGGAAGGCCGGAAAGGAACAATGAACCCCCTTATCTCCAACATCATTGCGGTTATCACCGGTTCGGACGCCTCTATTTTGGCGGCAAAATATGCTATCGTTATGTCCAAACTGAACAAGTGCCGCCTGACCGCCCTGTATGTAGTGGATACCGCTACTATCAGGCAGCTTACCCTGAGCAAGATTTTTATTCAGGAGGAAAGCCAGGAATACGAAAAGAGCCTGGAATCCAACGGCGGGCGCTATCTTTCCTTTGTGGAAGAGCTGGCCCGGACTAAAGGGGTCAAGATAGAGCGGGAAATCCGTAAAGGGGCGGTGTATACGGAGGTTCTGGCTGCGGCGGATGAAAAAAAGGCGGATCTTATCGTATTGGGGGGCTGGGAAAAAGACCGGAGCGCCCGGGATATTATCTCCCACGCCCACCGGGAAATCATGGTCAACGCCAAATGTTCCGTCCTGCTGGTGAAAGAACCGTCAATCGACCAAATATTCAAACAGGCCTAGCAGCGTACCGGAGCGTAAGCCCATGGAAAATTATTATTCTCTCCTCGGCGTCAAGCAGGATGCTTCGTCTACGGATATAAAAAAGGCGTTCCGGAAACGGGCGAAACGGCTCCACCCGGACATTGCCGGAAAGGCCGCCGAGACGGCCATGCGGAAGCTCCTGGGCGCCTACGAAGTGCTTTCCGACCGGAACCGCCGGTTTGAATACGACCGGGCCTATTCCCGGTTTGTTAAAAAGCTCGATTTTAATTACCGGGTCTGGTTGCAGCGGCAGGCTGATGATCCGGCGAGTCAGGCAAAGCTGGTATTTTTCGATCTGCTCCATCTGGAGGAAGACGCCGCTCTGGAGGTCTGGCGGAAAAACGGGGGTCTCCACTTTCCCATGGAAAAATATCTGGACCGGGAAGACTGGATGGACTGCCTGTATATTCTGGCGGAAGAACTGGACAGGCGGGAGCAGTATTTTGAAGCCTTCCGGATTTTGACGACGCTGGTCCGGGAAGAGCGGCGGCTGTCCTATTTTCGGCATTTTATTGACGATATTGAAATATTCCTCAAGGAACTGGTCCGGCTCCGCCTGCGGGCCCAGGTGGATGACGAAACCTGGATGGACTGTCTGGAAAGCCTTTTGGGGCTGGGTTTCTCCCCCCGTGACGAGGCCCGCTGGCTGCGCGCCCTGTCGGAGGTTCTTTTGCAGACGGGGGAAACCGCCGCCGCGGGGGCCGCGATGCGGGAAGCCCTGAAACGGGATCCCGCCCTGCCCAATGCGACCCGGCTCCGGCGGAAACTGAATGTGTAATTGATTTTTAACAGTGTTGTTAGAAACTGGAGTTTCTGAACAACGCTACAATAAGGTACGGTATGATTAGACTAAAAAACGAGGAGCAGATTAACGGTATCCGCCGTTCCTGCAAGCTGCTGGGGGCCATGTACCGGGAACTGATCCCCCTGGTTAAACCGGGGGTCAGAACCATCGACCTTGACCAGTGGGTCCGGAACTGGATTAAAAAAGCCGGGGGACGGCCCGTTTTTCTGGGCCAGGGCCCCAGATCCCGGCCCTATCCCGCCGCCTTATGCGTTTCCATCAACAACGAGGTGATCCACGGTATTCCCTCCAAACGGATGATCCGGGAGGGGGATCTGGTATCGCTGGACTGCGGCATCGATCTGGCAGGCTTTGTCAGCGATCAGGCCCTGAGCATTGAAATGGGAAAGGTGAGCGGGGAGGTTCACTCCCTTAACGTGAACACCCGGGAGTGCCTGTACAAAGGGATCGCCGCGGCAAAGGCCGGAGACCGGCTGCTCCAGATTTCCCGGGCGGTGGAGGGCCACGCCCTGTCCGGGAACTACGGGGTGGTACATGAATTCTGCGGCCACGGGGTCGGCCTGGCCCTCCACGAAGACCCCCAGGTGCCCAACTACCCCCACGGCCCCAACCCCCGGCTGGCCGGCGGCATGGTGATCGCCATCGAGCCCATGATCAACCTGGGAACCGGAGATGTGGAAATTCTGGAAGACGGCTGGACGGTGGTAACCGCGGACGACAAGGTTTCCGCCCACTGGGAGCATACGATAGCGATTTTCCGGGATCATACGGAAATTCTGACCGAGCCGCTGGAAGAGTATGTATAAGGGGAACCTCTGGAAGCCCCGGTTGGATTTCCGGAGGGAACTCAGCCGGAGCCTCCGGGAGCCTCTGTAACTATTCTCTGATAACGGAAATTTTATTATAATTGAGGGTGTTCCAAAACTTTGGTTTTGGAACAGTTGCCTTGAATTTAATGGAAAGACCGGGTTTTGGAACAAGCTCAATTGAGGGTGTTTCAAAAACCGAGTTATAATCAGGAGCGCTAAAGTATGAATATTTTGCAAAAACTGTCATCGAAAAATCTGATCGTTTTTAACCTGGTTCTTATTGGGGCCATTTTTGGCTTTTTTTTGGCTTTTTTGTCCTTTTCCTGCTCGACGCCCCAGGCGTCCAAAACCGCCCGGGCGGAGGAGAATCCGGTGATTATTCCCGAAGGCGCACTCGCCGTGGCGGAGGGGCTCCAGACCGTCTTCCGCTCCGTGGCGGACAAGGTGCTGCCTTCGGTGGTGGAGCTGAAAACCGTGTCCATCCGGCGTCAGCAGGCCCCGAATTTTCCCGGTATCCCCTGGGAATTTTTCTTCGGCCCCCGGGAAGGCGAGCCCGACAGCCGGGGACAGGAGCGGGAATACCGTTCCCAGGGTCTTGGTTCGGGGATCATCGTGCGGCAGAACCGGGACATCTATTATGTGCTGACCAATAACCATGTAGTGGAAAACGCCAACGAGATTATCGTGGCGGTCAATAACGGCAAGGAATACCCTGCGGAACTGGTAGGCAGGGACGAGCGGAAGGATCTGGCCATGGTGTCCTTCAAAACTTCCGATGTCCACCCCCTGGCGGTGCTGGGAGATTCCGATTTGGTCCGGGTGGGAGACTGGGCCATCGCCGTGGGGAACCCGCTGGGCTTTATGTCCTCGGTTACTATGGGGATTGTCAGCGCGGTGGGGCGTACCGGCGGCCCGGCGAACAATATTAATGACTTTATCCAGACCGATACTTCCATTAACCAGGGGAATTCCGGCGGCGCGCTGGTGAATATCCGGGGGGAGGTTATCGGGATCAATACCTGGATCGCCAGCAACAGTTCCGGCGGCGGATCGGTGGGGCTGGGCTTTGCCATTCCCGTCAACAACGCCAAGCGTTCGGTGGATGAATTTATCAGTTCGGGCACTATCAGTTACGGCTGGCTCGGTGTGTCCCTGAATGATCCCGCCAGGGAAACCGCCCAGATTCTGGGGCTCGAAGGGAAACGAGGGGCCCTGGCCTCGCAGGTCTTTACCGGTTCCCCGGCGGACAAGGGCGGTATCCGGCCCGGCGATTTTATTACCCATGTGGGTGGCCGGGAAGCCCGGGGGACGAACCAGCTTACCATGATGGTGGGGGATCTCAAGCCCGGCGACCGGGCGGTTTTTACCATTATCCGGGACGGCGTTTCCCAGGACTTTACGGTCCGCATCGAGGCCCGCAGCGATCAGGTGGCCTCGGAGAACAAAAAGCTCTGGCCCGGGGTTTACGTGGCCCCCCTTACGGACGAGATCAAAAACAGCCTGAAACTGGACAAAAACGCCCAGGGTCTTTTTGTGGCCCAGGTTATCGCCGATAGTCCCGCGGATGTTATTGGCTTGAGGCAGGGCGACCGGATCACCGCCATTAACGGCGAAAATATCCGGGATTTGGCGGCCTTTTACCGGCTCCTGCGGGAAAAAACCGAAAAAGAGCTGTGGTTTGGCTTTATCCGGGGCGACTCTCCGCTGGAGACGCTGAAGTACAAGCGGTAGACACAAAAGGGAACCTCTGAAAACTTCAGTTTTCAGAGGTTTTCGTACCCCATGAAGAAAATTGTATATGCGTAATTCGTTATATAATAAGGAATGAGCAATTTTCTTCGAGGAAGCTCTGGAAACCCAACCGGGGTTTCCAGAGCTTCCCAAAATCTCCCGGTGGGGACCTTTGTCTCCAAAGAGGGGGGGCCGGTTTCCGTACTTTTTTTCACCGCGGAGACTTTCATTTTGGCCCCCCCTGCGGCCGGGCCAAGGTCCCGGCCTACCCCCCTATAGGGTGCGTTTACTTTTTCGGGGGGTGCGCCGTGATACCGAACCGAAAAAACAGGCTCAGCATTTCGCCTGCCGTATTGGGCCCCCCCTGCGGCCGGGCCAAGGTCCCGGCCTACCCCTTTATAGGGTGCGTTTACTTTATTCGTGCCGATATTGGGCGCCGGCGTGTGTTACCGGTATCCCAGAACAGCCTGCGGCTGCTCTGGTGCGCCGGCGTGTACGCCCGGCTAAAGCCGGTCTACCGCTGTTTATGCGTTGCCATTATTGTACGCCGGGCGTGTGTTACCTCTATCTACTAACAGCCCTTGACGGGCTGCCCGTTCGCGCCCCTCCGTATTGCGCCAAAATAAAATCTAAGTGAAAAAAGTGTGCGTCAAAATTGAAAAATCTAGCCGAACCGTTCAAGCGGTTTCTCCCGTGATACCTCTTTGAGCGGCGAGTTTCAAGAGCCGCTCCCGCGCTTCATCCATCTCCCGCTTGAGGGTCACCGGGTTGAACAGCAATGCCCGCCGCCGCAGTTCGGCCTTATACGTTTCTGCCAGCTCGGGCGATTCAAGCAGCCTTTGGCAGGGCGTCTTGGGAACCTTCTCGTAGATTTTCTTGTACCGTCCCGAGGCCTGCTTCTCCTTGGCGATGAGACGTAGCGTCGGGTACCAGTAGTTGAGCAGGGGATTCAGACACCGGTAGACTGCTTCCAGCGCGTCGTGCATTTCCTGGCCCTCATAGCGGTGATAATACACGGTTTTACGCACCACATCACCGTTTTTCTGTTCTACAAAACAGTTATCGTTCTTGCGGTAGGGACGGCCCCTGGTGAACTGGATATGGTTCAGGTCGCACCAGTCTTTGAGCTGGTGATTGATGAACTCGCCGCCGTTGTCGCTGTCAAGACCTAAAAGGGGGAAGGGAAGCTCGTCCCGGATCTGTTGTATCCGTTCCTTGACCCAGCGGTGGGCGCTGTTGAGCAGGGAGTGCTCCTCGGTCCAGCCGGAACCCGCATCGGTGCCGGTGAGGGTCTGGCAGAACTGGCCGGACGCATCCGCCCCGCAGTGGGCCACCCGGTCAAACTCGAAGAAACCGGGCTTCCGTTCGTCCCAGGTGAACATAACCCGCACCGGTATCTGGTCCCGCAAGAGAGAGCCGCCCTTGGTCAGGCTCAG
>JAISBS010000087.1 GCA_031266075.1 Treponema sp. | reverse complement strand
GCCGGGGATCCGCTACCCTTCCCAGTCTTTCTTTCAGTTTCTCTATGTCCATATCCCTTCTTCGGAATATGCTCTCCCTTCCTTCACCCTTTCAAAAAAGTAAATGCAGGAGCCCTGACCAGGGATCCCGCGGTTCTTGTAAAATCCCGGAAAAACCGCTAAAGTAAGCCATGAAAAAAGACATCATCCTCGCGGGAGTGGGAGGCCAGGGGGTTCTTTCCATCGCCGCCATTATCGCCCAGGCCGCGGTGGCCGCGGAATATTCGGTCCGCCAGTCGGAAGTCCACGGCATGGCCCAGCGGGGCGGCGCGGTGCTGGCCCACCTCCGGCTTTCGGACGGGGAAATCGCCTCGGATCTGGTTCCCCAGGGGGGGGCGGATCTGATTATCTCCATGGAGCCGCTGGAAAGCCTTCGCTACGCCCCCTGGCTTTCCCCGGAAGGGGCGCTGGTAACGGCGGCGGAACCCTTTGTCAACATCGAGGATTATCCCGGTATCGAAGAAATCCTGGGGGCAATCAAACAGTTCCCCCTTTTTCGGCTGGTGGAAGCCGCGGAACTTGCCCGGGAGGCGGGCCTGCCCCGGTCGGTGAATATGGTCATGGTGGGAGCCGCCTCCCTTTTCCTCCCCATGGCGGCGGAGGTTTTAGAGGACGCCATCGCTTCCATGTTCGCGGCAAAAGACGCGGCGACGGTGGAGGCCAACCAGCGGGCCTTCAGGCTGGGACGGGAAGCGGCGGCCTAAGGGACCTGCCGCGCCGGGGGCCGGGGTTCCTTTCGGCGCATAAGTTCCTGACAGCCCGCGATTCAAAAAGGGAGAACCATGAAGTACCAGTACTGGAACGAACAATTTGAAAAAATGCCCCGGCCTGACCTGGAATCCTGGCAGCTACAGCGGCTCAGGGCCGTAACGGCCACCGCCCTGCGGACTCCCTTCTACCGGGAACGGCTGACCAAAGCGGGCATCCGCAATGAAGCCGGCATCAAAAGCCTTGAAGACCTCAGGCGGATTCCCTTCACTACCAAACAGGACCTCCGCTCGGGCTTCCCCTACGGCTTCCTCAGCATACCCAGAGAGGAAGTGGTGCGGCTCCACGCCTCCAGCGGTACCACGGGAACGCCCACTACCATCTATTTCAGCCGGGACGACCTCAGCCGGTGGACAAGTTTTGTGGCCCGCTGTATCTACGGTACGGGCTGCGACAAAACCGATGTGTTCCAGAACATGATCACCTACGGCCTTTTTACCGGGGGTCTGGGCTTCCACGCCGGGGGCGAAGAGGTGGGGATGCTGGTGATCCCCTCGGGAAGCGGCAACACTGCCCGGCAGTTCCGGCTCATGCAGGATTTCGGCACCACCGTGGTTCACGCCACCCCCAGCTTTCTCCTTCATGTGGAATCCCGGATGCGGGAAGAAGGGGTCAGGCGGGAAAGCCTGGCCCTGAAACGGGCCTTCGCAGGGGCGGAGCCGTATTCGGAAGACACCCGCCGCCGGATCGAAGGCCTCCTCCACATCGACGTATACAATTCCTACGGCCTGTCGGAGATGAACGGCCCCGGCGTAGCCTTTGAGTGCCAGTGCAAAAACGGCCTCCACATTTGGGAGGACGGCTATATCGCGGAGATCGTCGACCCCCAGACCCTGGAGCCCGTGGCCGATGGGGAAACGGGGGAGCTGGTCCTCACTATCCTCTGCCGGGAAGCCACCCCGATTCTGCGCTACCGCACCCGGGACTTGACGGGCTTTTACACCGAACCCTGCCCATGCGGCAGAACCCACCGCCGCCTCCGCCGGATCACGGGCCGCAGCGACGATATGCTGATCATCAACGGGGTGAACGTCTTCCCCAGCCAGATTGAGGAAGTGATCATGGCCATGAAGGAAGTGGGGAACAACTACCTTATCGTGGTGGAAAAGGACGGGGCCCTGGACCGCCTGACCGTCAAGACCGAGGTAGGGCCGGAAATTTTTATGGACGACGCCCGGCCCCTCAACGCCCTGCGGGATAGAATCCGGGCCCATCTCCAGGCTTCAATTTCCATCAACCCCCGGGTGGAACTCCACGAACACGGCAGCCTCCCCATATCCGAGGGCAAGGCCGTCCGGGTCAAGGATACGCGGCCCAGGGACCTGTAGCAGCCGCCCCCCGGGGGGCTTGTCCGGGAAGCAACCTCGAACCGAAGCTTCGCACTTCCCGAACACCCCGTCAGGCAATACCGTCTTTCGGCGGATCCTCCAGAAAGTACAACATCTCCACATAGCAGTCCCGGCAGGCGTCAATATCCCCGCCCTTGATCGCCCGGAAAAGCCGCCGGTGAACATCTTCCCCCGCCGGGGACTGCTTGAAAAATTCATCGTTGAGGAATGTGGCGTGCCGGCGGACCAGCTTTCCGATCATCTCGTAGGTAAGGACAAAAAGGCTGTTCCCCGTGGCCTTGGCAATCTCCAGGTGGAACTGGTAGTCCAGCGCGCCGTGCTGTTCAATATCGCGGTTCCCGGCGGCCTCGTCCATGCGGCGGAGCAGTTGTTCCATCCGTTCAAAATTAATCTCCGGGGCCTTTTTTATCGCCAGCCGGGCGATGGCCATCTCCAGGTACAGCCGGTATTCATTCAACTGGACAATGTCATTTTTGGTGAATAAAAAGTCGGACATCTGATCCAGATAGCGGTTCGGATCAAAGGCCAGCACAAAGCTCCCCTGTCCCACCCTGGTCTCTATCAGCCCCAGAGCGGCCAGATGCTGCAGGGCGGCCTTGATGGTGGCAATGCTTACCCCGAACTGGCGGCTCATGCTGCCTGCGGAGGGGAGTCTTTCCCCGGCCTGAAAAGCGCCGTCCATTATCTCCCGCCGAAGCGCGGAGAACACCAGTTCCGCCCGTCCCTGTTTTTGTATTTTTTCAATGGGCATGATCTTCGCCCCCGTCTATTGATTTTTTTGATTGCCTCCGTAAAATTATCACAAAAACCGGGCCCTGGGGAATACCAGCGCCCGGTTCAGACTATGTGTTTTTACTGCAGCTCGTAACTTTTTTGCATAGTGACCTTGCCGGTTTTCTGGCGCAGGATTGCGTAGAGAAAAAACACCGCCACCAGCACAATGGTCGCGGCGACATTGGACCGGGCCATATTGTTAAAGGACAGGACAATACAGAGGAGCATTGTTACAAGACTCAGAACCATGAGGACATAGAACAGCCCCCGGGACATACCCCGGAAATACCGGTTTTCCCAGGCGTCCGGCAGTTTTTGGGGAAGGGTCATCACCGCGCAGACCGCCACGACATCGGCAATCCGGCCAATCAGCACCGTGTTGGTAGTGATCATCCGGATTGAAAAGCCAAAAATGATGGGCGTTATGGCGATGACATAAATAATTGTCAGGATCAGGTAGGGCGATCCAAAACGGTTCGTCCGGGCAAGCCCTTTGGGGAACCAGCCGTCATCGGTCATCTGGTGGAAGGGCCGGGCAAAAACCGTAAAGGACGAATTCAAAGTGGTGGCAATGGCCATAAGGGGGCCGCCTACCACAAAGGCGTAGTAGAGGGGCAGCGGCATAATCCGCCGGGCCACTTCGGTCAGTGGTTTCCCCGCCACATCCACCAGCGGCAGCACTCCCGCGTCAACCAGGGCAATGGCGGAGTAGAGGAGCAGCAGAATTCCCGCGGTGATGATCATCGCAAGGGGGACGTCCCGTTTGGGTTTTTTCGCCTCCCGGCTGTAAGCCACCACAAAGGAATAGCCGTAGCAGGAATACACCAGCAGAACGATGGCGGCAAAAAACCCCTTTGATCCGCCGGAAAAATAGCCGGAAGCGCTGATGTCCAGGATGCCGGGCTCCAGTTTTCCGACGCCGGTAATGACAAACAGCAAAAGGCCGCAGATCAGAGTGGTGGACAAAATGTTCTGTATCTTCGACATAAAGTTCACCCCCATAAGGTTAAAGACAAAAAAGACCGAAATGGTTATCACCGCCACCAGGCGCACACTGGTTCCGGGGAAGAGGGCGGCAAAATATTGGCCGAATCCCAGGCCGATCATCCCCGTGGCAAACACATTCATTGTAAAGGCCATGCCGAAAAGACCGCCCATCTTTTCGCCCAGCAGGGTCGCCACAAAGGTATAGGAACCGCCCTTTACCCGGATCATGCTGCTTAACACCAGATAGGGAAGGACGATTAAAAAGCCCATCACCACCGCGCCGGCATAGGCAAGCCACACCGCCCGCCCGGTAATATCGACCGCCGCGCCGACCAGCGTTACCACCCCCGCGCCGATAACCTGTCCCGCCGCCAGCGCAACCAATGAGACAAGGCCCAGACCTTTTTTTTGAATTCCGTTTGTATCCGTCATACAAGCTCCTTAGCTCCTGATCGTTTCAATATGCGCCGCTTTCAGGGCGCTTTCGGACAATTCCTGACCATGGCCGGGAATTTCCGGTATGGAGAAATACCCCTGCACCGGCTGATAGTCCTGTGTACATTCAGCGATGGTGGAAGGCAGGGTATTGCAGAGATGGTGTTCGTGAATGATAAAGTTGGGAATCGCCGCCTCCAGGTGCAGGGAGATGGCCACGCTTACCGGGCTGGAACAGACATGGGTCTGGACGCTTACATCGTAGATCGCGGCCATATCGCAGATTTTTTTTGCCTCGGTTATGCCGCCGCAGTTCCCGATGTCCGGCTGGATAACATGGAGGCAGTGATTTTCCAGGAACGGCAGAAAGCCCCAGCGGGTATAGGTGCGCTCCCCCGTAGCCAGGGGAATGTCAATGGCTTCGGCGATCTTTTTCATCACCCCCGGATTGAGCGGGGAAGTCCCCTCCTCGTAAAACATGATCCCGTAATCCCGGGCCATTTTTCCGATCTGGATCGCCGTGGAGGCGTCGGTCATGGCGTGGTTTTCCATGATAATGTCTACATCCGGGCCCACCGCGTCCCTGGTCGCCCGGAGCCGGGTCTCCACAAGCCGCATCATGTCCCGGCTGATATATCCGGTGGCAGCGGTATAGGGCAGAAGGTCCCCATTTTTATCAAAGCGCATAAAGTTGGTTTTGATCGCGTCATAGCCCTGCTCCACCGCTTTCCGGGCCGCGTCGCCGTAAAAAGAAGGGTCGCCGCTGCTCCCCCTGAAGGGCAGGAATTTATCCACCCCCCAGCCGAATTGCAGCTGGCTCGCGTAGGACCGGAGCTTTTCCCGCTGTTTCCCCCCCAGCAGTTTATACAGGGGAAGATTCGCGGCCTTGGCTTTAATATCCCAGAGGGCAATATCCACGGCGCTGATCGCCGCCATGACGATGGCCCCGTTTCCCTGGGCCCAGAAGGACTGGCGGAACATTTTTTCCCAGAGCAGTTCATGATCCCGCGGATCCTTCCCCAGGATGATGGGGGCCAGATCCTTGATCTGTTCAAAGGCCGCCGGAGCGCCGGTTCCAATAGCCACCCCGGCTTCCCCCAGGCCGCTGATCCCCTCATCGGTGTTGATCCGGCACAAAACTGGCCGGGACAGACAACCCGGGTCTTTTTCCAGAGCGATCGCCTCAAGACTTACAATTTTCATACTCACTCCTGTAATAAAGCGGCGGCATCGCCGCTTGCGTTGAACCGGGCATTAACACGACGTGTTACCAGATTTCCCGTATTCCTAACAGTTTAACAGTTAGCAGCTAGCTATTAAGCTATAGTAAGTTTAAGGAGCCCGGAAAGATCTGTCAAGGATAATTTTGTGAAAAAGTGTCGAAAAGGGGCTTTTCCGCCCTTGCCCGGATGGAAATAGTTACCGGGGCCCAGGGCAGGCCGCCGGGCCCGGGTCCCGGATCGAAAAGTTTGAAAAACGTGTTCGGACAGCCCCCGCTACAAAGCTTCGGCTTGATGGAGCCTGGTTACGCTGGTGGATTCTTTGTTCAGGCGCCGGCGGTTTTCCGCGCGAAGGGCGGCAACCTATCCGGCCCACTTTTTCAGCATCTCGTCCAGGCGCATAATGTCTATGGGTTTGGAGATAAAGCCGTTAAAACCGTGTTGCAGAAACATCGCTTCATTGCCCACCAGGGCATTGGCCGTAAGGGCCACAATGGGGACGGTCTGGGCATAGTCGCTGCCCAGCCCGCGGATGATCCGAACCGCCTCAATCCCGTCTATTTCGGGCATCATGTGATCCATCAGAATGATATTGTACGGAGGCTCCCCCGCTCTGATCCGCTCAATGGCCTCCCGCCCGCTCAAAACACAGTCCACGATAAAGCCGTAGGGCTCTAAAAGGCCCCGGGCAACCTCCAGATTGATCTCCACATCATCAACCACCAGCACCCGGATATTGGGTGAGGAGGGAGCACTGACGTCAAGGGCCCGGTTTTCCCGGCCAAAGAAATCAAAGCGCCTGAGCTTTTCCACCTGGGTTTTTCCCAGGGGCGACGGGTCCGCAATCTGCTGGGGAATTTTCACCGTAAAAACGGACCCCTTGCCGTATTCGCTTTCCACTTCTATAGTGCCGTTCATGAGTTCCAGCAGCATTTTGGTGATCGCCAGCCCGAGGCCTGTTCCTTCTATTTTCCGGTTCGCCTTGCCGTCAAGCTGGCTGTACTCGGTAAAAAGCCGGCCCATATCTTCTTTGCGAATCCCGATACCCGTATCGCTTACCCGGAACACCAGAATATTTTCCCCGCTGATGTAAATCGAAAGCTCGACCTTTCCCTTTTTGGTGTACTTGATGGCGTTGGAAAGAATATTGTTCAGAATCTGCTTGATCCGCAGCTCATCCCCCGTCATTTTTTTCGGCAGTGTTTCATCAACCTTCAGGTCAAAGGCCACCGGCTTGTCGCCGAGGCGGATCATGTTGAGCCGCACCGCGTCGCTCACCAGTTCCGCCGTTTCGTATTCACCGGGAACAATGGCAAGGCTGTTGGCTTCGACCTTTGAAATGTCCAAAATATCGTTGATGATCCCCAAAAGGGTGGAACCGGAACTGCGTATTTTTGTGATGGCGTCAAAATATTCTTTGTTTAAATTTTTCCGCAGCTCGATATCCGAAAGGCCGATGATGGCATTCAGGGGAGTGCGGATTTCGTGGCTCATGGTGGCCATAAATTCCGACTTGGCCCGGGAAGCGGATTTCGCAATCTGTACCTGTTCCTCCAGCGCGGAGGTCCGCTCCCTGACCTTGGCCTCCAGTATCACATTCAACTGATCCGTCTGGTTATACGAGCTTGCCAGCCGCCGGGCCAGGATCAGGGCGGAACAAATGTTAAAAACGAAAAAACTGTACCGGGTAAGGATTATCCCCCGGTGGAAAACCAGGGCGTCAAACACATCATGGACCGAAGTAATCGCCAGGATGGAAAGGATAATAATAATGTTCCCCAGCGAAGTATGGGTCAGATCATAGGCCAGCACCCGGAAAAACGAATGTTTTGAGCTGTTGTAAAGAATTTTTTGAGCGGCGCGTATCTGCCGCATAAACGCATAGATCACATCATACGCGGCAATGTATACAAAAACAAAAAAACTGCTTATCTGCCAAAGGTACAGGGCATCAAGGGCGTACTCCATCGAAAAGGCGCAGGAACTTAAGGAAAGGTACAGATAAAAAAGACCGTATGCTTTGGTCGGCGCGGTTATACGGTGGAAATTCATTACCTCGTAAAAAGCGCCCAGCAGGAACGACATCCAGAAAACGGAAACAAATTCAATCCGGAAGGTAATGGCGGAATTGCTGAATACGTTATAGATTGCGGGATTCCGGGAGAAAAAATAGATGCCCACCGCTATGGAGAACAGCGCGTAGAAAAAGTTGTACCGCTCCTGCCGCCGGATAATAAACAGAAGCAGATGGTACAGGCCCACAAAAACATAGACCATGGAACAGATCAGCGTAGACTGATCCGCGGCGTAGCGGGCTACAATCCGGTAGTCGTCAATAAAGTAGGGCGAAACATAAAAAAGCCCCGTATTGTTTTCCGAAACAGAGCCGATGATTCGAAAACCCAGGTAATTTTCCCCTTCCCGGAATAAATTTCTGTCCAGTTGAAAGCTCACGCTCCGCCATGCGCGATACAGCCGTATCTGCCCCTGTTCATCCACATGCACCTGGGACTGCACCGGCGTTCCGTTAAGGTACACTTCCCAGTTGCTGCCGATGCCGGCCAGATACAGACCCGGAAACACCGGGGGGTTTTGCCGGAGCAGGTCCAGCCGCGCCTTGTCCACCGTAAAGGGAATAAGAAAGGCAAATTCCTCGTCCCGGCTTCTGGAAGGGTTCAGAAAGGGCCGTTTTTCGGCGGCGGGGAAAAAATCCTTTACCCGCGCCGATTTCCGGGCGCCCGGATCCCGCACCGCGTCCCAGGCGATCTCCGCCGGATTCCCGCCCATATCGGACGCGGTGAAGCCTTTTTTCATATAGACCGGATAATCGCCCAGATTGATCCGCAGGGGGCCGGGATTGGGCTTCCAGGGCTGCAGAAAGAGCAAAAAAACTCCCGCCACAAGCAGGACGGTAAAAATTCCCGGTACTACCGGGCTAAAAAAGACGGCTTTGAGACTCCGAATATACGGCCTGTCCAATCGGCTTGTCCTCCTTATATACGGCTTCCAAAACGTTCGTTCCGGCGCGGATTCCGCCCATTTGCGAAAAAAACGGTCAAATGAGCTTGTTCCAAAACCCGGTTGGTTTCGGGACAAGCTCGAAATTCCAAGGCAGCTGTTCCAAAAACTGAAGTTTTGGAACAGCCTCAAATTCCCGATTTTCCCGGCTATTCATTTTTTGTAATTTTTGTTATGGTAAATTCAAGGCTGCTGTTCCAAAACCTGAAGTTTCGGAACATCTCCAGATCGTGATACCGGTTAATTCTCTCACATTTTTGACAAAAAAGGAAGATGCCATGATCTTTAACCCCGAACATGAATGTATGGATCCGGAGCTGAGGAAAAAATTTCAGCTTGCCCATCTCAAAAACCTTGCCGAAACGCTTTATGAACGGGTAGCCTTTTACCGGAAAAAAATGGACGCCCTGGGGATAAAGCCCCGGGACATCCACAGCCTCAGGGACATTGAAAAACTCCCCTTTACCACAAAAGACGACCTTCGGGAAAACTACCCCCGGGGCCTCCTCGCCGCGCCCACGGACCAGATCGTGGAAGTCCACATGAGTTCGGGCACCACCGGGAAGCCCGTGGTGGATGAATATACCCGGAACGACATCAACATCTGGCGGGAATCCATGGCCCGGACCATGGCCGCCGCGGGCTGTACCAAAAACGATGTGGTTCAGAACTGCTACGGCTACGGCCTTTTTACCGGCGGCCCCGGCGCCCATTACGGAGCCCTGACCATCGGCGCGGAGGTCCTCCCCATGTCCAGCGGAAACACCGCCCGGCAGCTCATGGTGATGCAGGACTTCGGTTCCACCATGCTCACCTGCACCCCCTCCTACGCCCTCTACATGGCCGAAGAAGCGGCGGATGCGGGAATCGATCTCCACAAACTGCCCCTCGGCAAGGGCTGTTTCGGCGCGGAGCCCTGGAGCGAAAATATGCGGAAGGAGATCGAATCCCGCTACGGCATGAAAGCCTACGACATCTACGGCCTTACCGAAATCATCGGCCCCGGCGTGTCCTTTGAGTGCGAGGCCCAGAACGGCCTCCACATCAACGAAGACTTTTTTTACCCGGAGATCATCGACCCCGAAACGGGCCGGGTCCTGCCGGACGGCGAAAAAGGGGAACTGGTCTTTACCACCCTGACCAAGGACGGCACTCCCCTGCTCCGCTACCGGACCCGGGACATCACCTACTTCATGCGGGAGCCCTGTTCCTGCGGGCGCACCACCGTCAGGATGCACCGGCTCTTTGGCCGCACCGACGATATGCTGATCATCCGGGGGGTCAACGTCTTCCCCAGCCAGATCGAGCAGGCCCTTATCGAGATCGAAGGCACCGAACCCCAGTACCTTATCGTGGTGAACCGGGGGGAAACCCATCTGGACGAGGTGGAATTGCAGGTGGAGGTGAAAAAGGAATTTTTCAGCGACGAGACCAAAGACCTGGAAGTGCTGCGGAACAAGATCGAAGGGGTGATGAAATCCCGGCTCCAGATCGGCCTGAAAGTAAAGCTGGTGGAGCCCAAAACCATCGAACGGTCCATGGGCAAGGCCAAACGGGTCATCGACAACCGGAAAATATAAAAAATTTTCCCCTAACCTTTATTATTGGTTTATACTAAAGAAAAGGACACAATCATGGCAATACAGCAAATATCCGTGTTTCTGGAAAACACTACCGGCCGCCTGGGGGAAGTAACCAGGGTTCTGGCCCAGGCGGGGATCAATATCCGGGCCATCAGTATCGCCGACACGGCGGATTTCGGCATCCTCCGCCTTATCGTGGACAAATGCGCCGAAGCGGTAAAGGCCCTGGGAGACGGGGGCTTTACCACCCGGCAGTCCGATGTGGCGGCGGTGGAGGTGGACGATACCCCCGGCGGCCTGGCGGGGGTCATGGAACTCTTCCAGAAGTCGCAGGTGAACATCGAATACCTCTACGCCTCGCTGGAGGGCCAGACCGGCAAGGCGGTGGTAATCTTCAAACTGGAAGACCACGACAGGGGGCTCAAGATCATCCGGGAAAACGGTCTTGCCATGGTGGACCGTTTTTAACATGAAAATACTTATGGTCTCCAGTGAGGCGGTTCCTTGGGCCAAGACCGGCGGGCTTGCGGACACGGTTTCCAGCCTCTCCCTGGCGCTGGAAAAACAGGGCCACG
Organism: Treponema sp.; assembly: GCA_031266075.1. GTDB lineage: Bacteria > Spirochaetota > Spirochaetia > Treponematales > Breznakiellaceae > JAISAN01. The sequence continues at coordinate 1,558 of JAISBS010000087.1, read as the reverse complement.
AGGTAAAGATTGTCATTCCCCGGTATTATTCCATTGACCGGGGGAAACTGACCCAGCTTCCCGGCGCCATGGGAGTTCCCGTGGGCGGCGGCGAGGAATGGAGCGCGGTCTACACCACCGCCCTGCCGGGAACGCCGAAAAAAAAGCCCCTACAGGTGTATTTTATCGACCACGAAATATTCTTTGGCCGGGACGGGATTTACGGCATCCCCTCGCAGCCGGATTTTCCGGACAACCCCCGGCGCTTTACTTTTTTTTGCCGGGCCGTCTTTCAGCTCTGCCGGAAAATCGACTGGTTTCCCGACATCATCCACGCCCATGACTGGCCCGCGGCCATGGCTCCGGTGTTCCTGAAATTCGCCGAACGGGCGCCGGGCAGCGCCGGGGAATTCGCCAAAACCGCCTCCCTCCTGACCATCCACAACCTGGGCTACCAGGGCATCTACCACAAGGACAATTTCTGGTATGCCGGCCTGGGCTGGGATGTTTTTTACCACGCCGGTTTTGAGGACTGGAACATGATGAACCTCCTCAAGGCGGGCCTCTACAGCGCGGACAAACTCAACACGGTTTCCCCCAATTACGCGGAGGAAACCAAAACCCAGGCCCTGGGCTTCAGGCTCGACGGGGTTCTCCGCTACCGGTCCGCCGATTATTCGGGAATCCTGAACGGCATCGACACGAATCTCTGGAACCCCGCCAAAGACCCCTATATCCCCCGGAAATATTCGGTCAAGGACATGGCGGGAAAGGCCCTGGCCAAAGAAGCGCTCAGAAAGGAATTCGGCCTTCCCCCGGCGGAGGATGCGCCTATTATCGGCATGGTTACCCGCCTGACGGATCAGAAAGGGGTCGGAGAACTGTTCGGCCCCAGCTACGGCTCCGCCTGGTCCATCTGCCGGGACATGGACCTCCAGATGGTGTTTCTGGGTTCCGGAGAACACTGGTGTGAAAACGAAACCAAAAGCCTCTCTTCCCGGCTTTCCAACTTCAAGGCCCGGATCGGCTACAGCGAGGAAATGAGCCACCTTATCGAGGCGGGGAGCGACTTTTTCCTCATGCCCAGCCGTTACGAACCCTGCGGCCTTAACCAGATGTACTCCCTGGTCTACGGAACCCTGCCCATCGTGCGGAACACCGGGGGCCTGGCGGATACGGTAGAAAACTACGATCAGGACGCGGGAACCGGCGCCGGTTTCCTCTTTGACGACCTGACCCCCCAGGCGATCTACAACACCGTGGGCTGGGCCGTATGGGCCTGGTACAACCGGCGGCATCATATCGAAGCCATGCGGCTCCGGGGCATGAAGCTGGACTTTTCCTGGGAAAAATCCGCAAAGAAGTACGGCGCCCTGTACGAGGAATGTTTACAGAGCCTGTAGGGAAACCCGGGAGACCTAACCGGGGTTTCCCTGATTTCCCTACAGCTTTTTGACTGCTTTCAGGTCAAGGCCGGAACCGCGGGCAATCTGTTCCGGAGGAAGCCCCATACACTTTAGCCGCCAGGCAATCTCCAGTTGGGCCTTTTTCTGTCCTTCCGCCAGACCCGCTTCATGGC
>JAISBS010000067.1 GCA_031266075.1 Treponema sp. | reverse complement strand
AACCCGGTTGGTTATCGCGGACTAAAGTCCGACACAAGTCTCGCAAGAAACCCTGCGGGTTTCAATGCTCCGCATTTTTGCTGCTTTTAAGCGGAAGTTGTTCAAAAACTGAAGTTTTTGAACAACTCTACTATAGTTGGCCGCTTGTCTCACCGGCCCAGATCATCCGGTTCCATGTCCGCCGGCTGCCGGGCTTTTGCCAGGGCCTTTTCTACCGCCGCAAGAAAACCGGCGCTGGATTCAGTGGCCCCCGATACGGCGTCAATGCCATCGGAGCCGTTGTTTTCCAGCACCTGCTCCGCCAGGCTTTCCATGGCAGGGCCGCCGGTGAACCGGTCTTCCTCATGCCGTACCACTTCAAGCCCGGCAATGATCCCCGCTTCAATGCGAAGCCGGATCACAATCGGCCCCCGGAGCCCCTGCCCGGTTCCTTCATATTCGCCGTCCCGGTATACTCCCGTTCCGGAGAACCCGGTTCCCGAAGTGCCGCAGCCTGCCAGAACAACCAGGATCAACAGTGAAGCGCCGTACAAAATTTTTTTAAAAAACATTTAATGCCTCCATTTGAGGGAACCCCTGAAAACCCCGGTTGGGCTTCCGGAGGTTCCATATAAAAATTTTCCGCCACCCGGATGCTTGTCAAAGGCCGTTCTTTTTTTCCGAAACTTTTTTCAAAAACCGCCCGTTTTCGATGATAAAGCGGTCATGGCAGCCTTCGCCGATTTTATCAACGCCGTCAAAGGCTTCCACCCTGAACCGGAGCCGGCGCCCCTGGATTTCCAGCAGTTCCGCCGCGGCCCGGACTTCCAGCCCCGCCGGTGTGGCGGAAAGATGTTTCACATTCAGCGCCGTCCCCACGGTGGACCAGCCCGCGGGCAGCAGCCTGTCCACCGCGTTCACCGCGGCTCCTTCCATAAGGGCGATCATCGCCGGAGTGGCGTATACCGGAAGGCCTCCGCTGCCCCAGGAGTCCGCCGTATTGCCGTCCGTTACGGCCTCGGTTTTTTCACCGGCAAGGCCGGGTTGTAATAAGGTGTCAAATTCCATAAAGCAATACTATCAAAAAACCGGAGGCCGTCATAGGGTATAAAAGGGAGCCTCTGGAAACTCAACCGGGGTTCTCAGAGGTTCCCCATATATGGTACTATGATAATATGACGCGGCTGGCGATTGGGGACATCCACGGCAGAACCTTTTGGAAAAAATATCTGGACGAGGATTTTACCGAATTTTATTTCACCGGCGATTATTTTGACAGCTTTGACGTACCCTTTAGCGGGCAAATTGACAATTTCAGGGAACTCTGCGAATCCGCCCGGACAGATCCCCGGATAAAACTCTGCCTGGGAAATCACGATTATCAATATTTGGGCCGGATAAGCCCCCAGCGGTATTCGGGTTTTCAGGAAAAGAACAAAATGTATATTTCTGAAATTCTGGAACAGCATATCAATTTATTGAAAATCCTATACACTACCCCGGACAGATACCTTATTTCCCATGCCGGCGTTTCTCATACATTTATGAGGAAGATGGAAAGACACGGCGTTGCCAATGTTGAAGGGATCAACGAAGCCTTCCTCCAGGATCGTGATATTTTAACCTTCAATGGATACAATATGTACGGCGACGATGTCACCCAGAGCCCTATCTGGATCAGGCCCCGGTCCCTGGAAAGCGATCCCCTGGCCGGGTACTGCCAGATTGTGGGCCACACGCCGGGAATCACCATCAGGGAAACCACAGTTAAGAAAGGCCGGGCGGAAATTAAACTGATCTATATTGATACCGGCGACATCGAATCCGTATACCGGTTTTGAAAAACCGGCTGCTAAGACCTGCCGACGCCCGCCGCCTCTTTCATGGACTTTACATAGTCGTAGATAAATTTCCTCGCGTTTCCACCGTGTTCTTCCACGATTTTTACAATCGCGCTGCCCACGATGATCCCGTCGGCGTATTTCCCGATCTCCGCAGCCTGGGCCGTACTGTGGATGCCGAACCCGACCGCCGCGGGCAGCGTTCCCGCTGCCGCCGTCCGTTCCGCCGCCGCGGCCTTCACCATCGAAAGGATCGCCGGGAGGTCGGTAGTAATTTCACCCCGGATGCCCGTAACCCCCAGGGAGGAAACAAGGTACAAAAAACCGGAGGCGTTTTTTACGATCTCCCGGACCCGATCCTCCGAGGTCGGGGCCGCCAGGGAAATAAGATCCACCCCCTTGGGGGCGGCGGCGGCCCGCACCTCATCCTGCTCCTCAAAGGGCAGGTCCGGGATGATGATGCCGTCCACCCCCGCTTCCCGGCAGCGGGCAAAAAAATTTTCGTATCCGTAATGAAACACCGGGTTCAGGTAGGTCAGAAACACCAGGGGGACACTGGTTTTTTTACGGAGCCGTTCCACGAGGCCAAAAATCTTTTTCACCGTGGTTCCCGCGTTCAGTGCCCGGATATTGGCCCGCTGGATCACCGGCCCTTCGGCGATAGGGTCGGAAAAGGGGATGCCGATCTCCACCAGGTCCGCCCCGGCCCGGATCATCTCCAGGATAAACTCTTCGCTCTTTTCAACGCCGGGATCACCGCCGGTAACAAACCCGATAAAGGCGGGGTTCCCCGGCCCCTTGCCCGCAAACGCGCTGCCGATGTTACTCATACATTTCCCTCCCCCGGCATTTGGCGATTGCGCAC
>JAISBS010000018.1 GCA_031266075.1 Treponema sp. | reverse complement strand
GAGGATCGCTTCGGCGAATCCGGCTCCTACGAGGAGCTTTTGGAATCCCACGATCTGAGCGCCGGGAGAATCGCCGCCAGGGTGGAAAAATTTATGAAAGGCCGGAAGCTGTAACGCTGCTAGGCTGGTTGGACTAAACAACCGGGTATGAACGATTAGAAAAGGGAAATCCACCACGGAGGACACAGAGTTTCACGGAGTTTGCTATTACAAATCCTTTTTTCCTCCGTGTTTCTCCGTGCAACTCCGTGGTTTTTCTTAAAAGGCGAAAGCCGAAGGCTTTCGCCCGCGCAAGGGGAACAAAAAACCGCAGGTTTTTTGTTTTCGGAGTTTGGGGCGAAGCCCCAAACTCCACCCAAAGATGCCCAGGAGTTTGCGCGCAGCGCAAACTCCGCAAAACCAAAAACCCTAATGGGTTTTTGGTTCGCGCAAGGGATAGGAGCGGTATCCTTTTTTTGCTGCGGGCAAAAAAAGATACAAGCGGATAGCCCGGTCCCCGGCCCGCAGGGCCGGGGATGCGCCCAGAATCTTAAAGGAGGAACTATGCTGCCCACGGTTGATTTTTTCGGCACCCCCGTTACCCGGCTTATTATCGGCGACAATTCTATGGAGGGGCTTTCGTATATTCCCAAGCAACACCTAAGTTCCGAGATGGCCGATTACTGGACCGCGGATCGCTGCGTAAGGGCCCTGTTTGAGGCGGAACAGTGCGGGATGAACGCTTATATGGCGGTGGCGGACCCTTTTCTGCTGCGGGTGATCCGGCAGTACAAGAACGAGGGGGGGAAGATGCATATTATGTTCCAGAGCTACCCCCCCATAGACCTGGCGGTGAGCATGGTCCAGATGAGGAAGCTGGGGCCGGTTGCGGTTTACCACCAGGGAACCACGGCGGATATTTGGCTGGAAGAGGGGAAGGAGGAGCTTTTGCGGGACCGGATCCGGCGGCTGAAGGACCTGGGGATTCCCACGGGGCTGGCGACCCACGTGCCGGAGCTGCTGAAACGGGCGGAGGACGAGGACTGGGGCCTGGATTTTTACATGGTCTGCCTGCAGAATTCCCGGAAGTATGAAAAAGAGGAGAGCACCTTTCTTACGGGAAAGGAAAAGACCATCGTCTTTCGTACGCGGGACCGCTGGGATATGTTTCCGGTGATTCGGGAAGTGCAAAAACCCTGTATCGTCTTTAAGATCTTCGCCGGGGGGCAGTTGTTCTACGACCGCGGGGAGGCGGAAATTCCCGGCCTTATCGAGCAATCCATGCGGGAGGTCTTTAGCAACATTAAGGACAAGGACATTGTGCTGGTAGGGGCCTTCCAGAAGTACAAAAACCAGATTAGGGAGGACGCGGAGATCTGCGCGCGGGTGCTGGGGGAGCGGAAACTATAGGAAGCCGGGAAGGGCCTTCCAGTCCGCCGCTTGTTTGTCGGCGGCCGAAGGCTTCCTTACTCGGCGTCTATCCTGACGGTGTAGGGCTGGTCCGGGTCGTCGTTCAGGCAGGTTACCTTAACATAATAGGTCCCCGGCTGGAGCTGGACGGAAAGGCGGGCGTCCATGTCCTCGCCGCCGTCGTCATCTTCGTCAATATAATTGTTGCCGGAATCGTACAAGGTGACGTAGGTGTCGAGGTTGGCGGAATTAAGGCCCCGGGCCCGGATGACATAACGGCCGGACCGGGCCGCCTGGAACTTAACCCAGTCCACGTCGTCGCCGTGGTGGAAGGTATGCTGCTGGGCTGTCCCGATGTCGATAAGTTTGGCGGTATCAAAGGCGTCGTCTTCCTCGTACTCGTCGGGACGGGGCCCTTCGCTGACATAAGCGCGGAAGCCGTAGCTTCCCGTATGGCTGCTGTAACCCCTTACCTTGGCAATGTACCGGACCCCGGCCCGGACATGGTGCCTGATCCGGGCGTTGCCGCCGGAGCCGCCGTCGTCGTTACCGGCGAGCTGGCTGGTGGAGCCGGATTCGTAGAGTTCCAGGTAGGTATCGGTGTCCCCGGTGGTTTCCAGTACGACGGCGCCGTCCTCCGCGGGGGTGAAAAAGAAAAAATCCTCGTCGCTGCCGTTGTGGATGTTCCGGTTGATCAGGGGGCCTTCGGGGCTGCCGGCCAAGGTTACGGCAACGGGGTTTTCCATGCTGTCGAATTCATAGGCGTCCCGCGGCAGGTTGGAGGATGAGCCCCCGCCGGCGAGTATGTCGGCGAAAAATTGGTTGTACTCAAAATCCGAATGGAAAACCGCCGCCGCCGCGCCGCCGTCCGCCCGGATAAGCCGGGTATATACCCGGACGACGTTGGCGATCTCTATGATTTCCCCCGAAATGATCCAGTCCGCCCCGGTCTGGGTATTCGGACTTAGGGAAAAAGACCGGCCCCGGACGTTCGTCAGTTCCTCCATAAGCTGGGCCTGCCAGTAAGTCCCCAGGGAGGTCAGGGTATCCCGGTAGGCCCATTGACCGAGGGTAACTTTTTGAGCCCGCTCGGCAGCCAGCCGGGTGTTGATCTCCGCCGCCAGGGTCCTGACGCCGCCGTCCAACTGGG
>JAISBS010000036.1 GCA_031266075.1 Treponema sp. | reverse complement strand
GGCGGCCGATGCGGCCAAAACCATTAATGGCAATCTTCATATATACCCCCAATCGATAGTTATTTACCTAATAAACTAGACAAAAAATGAAAAAAATTCAAGGGGCGCCGGATCGGCCGCGGGATAGCCCTGGCGGCAAGGTGCTGGAGTTCCGCCGGATTGTAAAGGGCGCATTGGGCTGCCAGGTTTTGCCCTGCGAAGCAATGGTTCCTTTGGGGTTACTTTTTTGATGAGGCAACGCGTGGCGCACACACCCCTTTTCACTTAGAAAAATTATGGCGCATTGCGCAGGATTGACAAAATCCCCTTTTTATCATAAAGTAGCCTCATAATGACAGACGCCGGGTACCCGGCAAGGAGACGGATATGGCTCAGGCCAGCAAGAACTCGCGTACATCGAGCGCGACCCAAAAGTTTTTTTGCTCCTGCGGGGGCGAAGTAAAGATGAAGACCCTTTTTGAAAACGGTAAAGCCAAAAACATGGCGGAATGTGAAAAATGTAAACGGACCGAGCGGCGTCCTTCGGATTTCAAATAGGGGGAATTGAGGCCGTATCAAAACTGGCGGGGTTTCATACCTTGTCCGCTCTGCGGCGGAGTTGTTGATTCGTATAGAACAGCGTTTCGTACAGAATAGCGCATGGTAACCGGGGCGATCTGCCGTTGGCGGGATCTTACCGGCTTTTGTTATTTTTTTCGTGGCGAGGGTTTAATGCCCCGGAGTCCGCCTTTCGGCAGGGGAGTCCCTGGGGCGGTTACCAGAATATTAAACCCGGGCCAACACCTTACAAGAACAATCATGTCCGTCCGCTCTGCGGCGGGATTGGTTGATGGGGGATTTTCCTTTGGCAGGCAAAAAAAGTTCCGCGGAAAAGCGGCACCGGCAGAGCGAAGAGCGCCGGCTCAGAAACAAGGCGGTTAAAAGCGCCGTTAGAACCAGCGCCAAGAAATTTGTGCTTTTGGCCCGGAAAAAAGAAACCGGCGAGGCTGAAGCGGCCCTGAAAGATATGATCAAAAAAATTGATTCCGCGGCACAGAAAGGCATTATCAAAAAAAATGCCGCCTCCCGCAAAAAGTCGAGGATGCAGCGGCTTTACAATTCCCTGAACGCGGCCCAGTAGCGCCGTGTTCCGGCGGGGGTATAATGGCGGTAACAAAGTATACCAAGGCTGAAATTATTGATTCGGTCTACGAAAAAACCGGGATGAGCCGCAAGGAAATCCGCACCATTGTTGATCTTTTTATTGACGGAATAAAAGACGCCCTCGTAAACGGTATGATTATTGAACTGCGGGGTTTTGGCACCTTTGAGGTGAAGATCCGCAAGGGGCGGCAAAAAGCCCGGAACCCCAAAACCGGCGAGTTTATTGCCTCCCGTCCCCACGGGATCGCCGCATTCCGTCCGGGGCGGGAACTCAAGCAGGAAGTATGGAACCTTGGCGGTGAACCGGAACCTGCGAACGATGCATGATACCCGGACGGCGCGAGACCTGGATAAAGGGTCTCCTTATCAATTTCGGCCTGGCACTGCTGGGAAGCCTGCTTTTTGCCGCCGCCTTTCCCAATCCGTTTGTTGAAAAAGGGCTGCCCCTTCTTGCCTGGGTCGCCTATGTTCCGGTTTTTGTCCTGATCCGCCGGGCCAGCCTGGGGGCTTCGTTTTTTTGGGGGGCCCTTTACGGTTATGCGGCCTACGGGCTGTTTAATTACTGGCTGGCGGCCTTTCACCCTCTGGCGGGGCTTATTGTGGGCCTCGTCTATCTGGTTTATCTGGGCCTTCTTTTTTTTCTGCTGAAACTGGCGCTTATCTTTTTTCCCCGCCGGGCATATCTGGTTCAGTGGGTTTTCTGGCTGGCCTATGAATACCTTAAAACCAAAGGTTTTTTGGGGTATTCTTACGGAATAACCGGCTATTCCCAGTGGGCCCAAATCCCCCTTATCCAGATTGCCGGGCTTTTTGGGGTCTGGGGGGTTTCGGCCCTGACGGTGTTTTCCTCCGCCTGGCTTGCCCAGGCCCTTTGGCCGGATTCCCAGGCCCCCGCAGGGGGCATCGCGGGCTTCGCCAGGGCCCTGCGGGCCTTTTTTCTGAAAGATAAAATCCCCCCCCTCCTCTGGGCCGGGGCGCTGGGGGCGGCTCTGATCTACGGCTTTTTTCCCCCGCCCGATTTTTCCACCTATCCTTCCGCCCGGCTTGCGCTGGTTCAGCATAACACCGACCCCTGGAAGGGGGCCGGGGCTCCGGATCCCATAAAAGAATACCGCGCCGATTTTCAGGTTCTCAGGCGGCTTTCCGGCGAGGCCCTCCGGGAGGATCCGAAGCCGGATCTTGTGGTTTGGTCAGAGACGGCTTTTATTCCCCGGATTTACTGGCACGCCAATTACCGGGGCGATCCCCCTTCCTGGAATCTGGTGAAGGAATTGCTGGATTACCTGAGTCTCCAGGAGGTTCCTTTTTTAATTGGAAACGACGACGCCCGCAAAGACCCGGCCAAAAATCCGGATCCCCGGGAGGATTACCGGATCGATTACAACGGGGCCCTGCTTTTTGAACAGGGGAATCTGACGGCCCTGTACCGCAAGCTTCATCTGGTGCCCTTTACCGAGTATTTTCCCTACAAAAAGCAGCTGCCCCGGATCCATAAAGCCCTAAAAGAGGCGGATACCCATTTTTGGGAAAAGGGCGAAGAGGCGGTGGTTTTTTCCCTGCCGGGATTCAAATTTTCCACCCCCATCTGTTTTGAAGACGCCTTTGGTTATTTATCCAGGGAATTTGTGCGGCGGGGGGCGGAACTGATCGTGAACATCTCCAACGACGCCTGGTCGAAGAGCCTTTCCGCCCAGAACCAGCACCTTGCCATGTCGGTTTTCCGGGCGGTGGAAAACCGCCGTTCCGTGGCCCGTTCTACCGCTTCCGGGCAGACCTGCGGAATTGACCCCGCAGGCCGGATTCTGGCCATGGCCCCTCCGTTTAGCGAGTCCTGGATAACGGTGGAACTTCCGGTGATGACGCATATTACCCCCTATACCCGCTACGGGGACTATCTGGCCTGGATTTTCACCGCCGCGGCTTTTACCCTGTTGATCGCCGGGTTGGTAAGCCGTATAATAAAGACGAAAAAAAAGTAATCTTCCGTGGTTTGGCGTTTTTCCCGGCAGCATTGAAAAATACGGAAACGGAACTTTTTTACAAGGAAGGATTTATGGATACACGGAAGAAGATACTCATCGTCGATGACGAAAATATTAACCTCGAATTCTTCGAGGTGATGCTTTCCAAACTGGGATTTATTGTTGAAGAAGCCAACGACGGGGTAGAAGCCCTGGACAAGGTAAAACGTTTTTTCCCGGATCTGATCCTCCTGGACAATATCATGCCCAAAATGTCCGGCTGGGAAGTAACCAAAATTTTGAAGGGGGACCCGAAATATTCGGGGATTCCCATCATCATGTTTTCCGCCCTGGATGACGTAAAGGACAAGGTGGCGGGTTTTGAACTGGGCGTGGATGATTATATCACCAAGCCCTTTAACTTTTCCGAAGTCCTGGCCCGGATCCGGGCGGTACTGCGGAACCGGGAACTGTTCGCCCAGATTGCGGTCCGGGAATCCCGCCTGGGTTTGGCGGAAGAGCTGAACCGGGACATGAAAAACAATCTGGCGGATTTTGTAAAAAGCATTGACGATCTGGATTCGGCCATTACCCTGGTTTCCCAAAATACGGAACAGGTTGATCAGGATACCCTGCCCCGGCTCCTCAAAACCATAACCGAAAAGACCCAGGCGGTCAGGAAGCATATTGCCGGACTGGACGCCCGGATAGAAAAAACTATCGTGGAGTGGGAGGATCTCAAGAAAAACGAGATCGGCCTTACGGTGCTGGAAAATCAGATACGCAAATTTTTACGCCAGGAGTAGGGATGCCGAAGTTTGAGGGAAAAAAGAAAGAAAATTCCCCTGTGGTGATTCTGGGGGCCAATACCTCCTTTAACGGCTTTCTCCGGTTCAGGGAAACGCTGAAAATACAGGGAAAATTCAAAGGGACTATTGAAGCGACCGGGGCCCTGATTGTGGACAAGGGGGCGGTGGTGGAGGCGGATAGGATTTCCGTGGCATCCCTGACGGTGTTTGGAACCGTTACCGGCGCGGTCAGGGCGGTTGACAAGGTTGATATGTTAAGCGGGGCGGAACTTCGCGGCGATGTAACCGCGGCCCGGCTCAGAATTGCCGATGGGGTGCTTTTTGAAGGCCAGTGCAGCATGACGGGGGTGGAAAAGGATGTGGAAATTTTTTCCCGGCCCACCGAAGAGATCAAGGCCGAACTGCAGCGGGCCGGTGTCCAGAGCCGCCTGCCCTGATCCGGCGGCAGGGAATGGCCCGGCGCCGGGTGGCGCGGAGGCCGCCGCCCTGGCCCTGGTGGAACGGCTGGCCGCCGCCTCGCGGATGATGGTGTTGGCCGAGTCCTGTACCGGGGGCCTGGCGGCGGATCTGGTTGCCCGCATTCCGGGGGCTTCCCGGATTTTGTGGGGTTCCTTTGTTGCGTATACCCCGGAAGCCAAGACCGGGATGCTGGGCCTGAGCCGGGGCCTGATCGAAACATACGGCGCCGTAAGCCGGGAAACCGCCTGCGCCATGGCGGAAGGGGCCCTGGAAAAAAGCGGCGTCTTTCTGGCTGCCGCGGTTACCGGGCTGGCGGGCCCGGGCGGGGACGGTAGCGCCGTTCCGGTGGGGACGGTTTGGACGGCGGTCGCCGTCCGGGGGGAGCGGACGGAAGCGGCGGCTTTCCGCTTTGCGGGCCCCCGGAACGAGGTACGGAATTGCGCGGCGGCGGCGCTTTTGGGCGAGGCGCTGAAACGGATTGAGCCGGATACGCCTGCGTAAGCTCCGGGGCTTTTACATCCGCGCAATTCTTCCGCACGCCTCCTCCACGTCGGCGCGGTGGCCGAAGGCGGAGAAGCGGATAAAGGATTCCCCCGCCGGGCCGAAGCCGGAACCGGGAGTGGTAACGACCCGGCATTTTTCAAGAATTTCCGAGAAGACTTCCCAACTGTCCCGTCCGGGGAAATGGGCCCAGATATACGGTGAGTTGTCGCCCCCTACGCAGGAGATTCCAAGCTGGTGCAGAGTCTCCCGGATGAGCCGGGCGTTCCCCAGATAAAAATCCGTAAGCTCCCGGATTTCCTTGAGCCCCGCTTCGTCCAGGGCCGCCAGCCCTCCGGCCTGAGCGATGTTGGACGCGCCGTTGAAGATCGTGCCGCAGACCCGGTTCCAGTCGGCGTTGACGCTTTCACCGCCTGCGTATTTGAGTTCTTTGGGAACCACGGTCCAGCCCAGCCGTACGCCGGTAAAGCCCGCGGACTTGGAAAAGGAGTTCACCTCGATGGCGCAGTCCCTGGCGCCGTCAATGTCAAAAATGCTTTTCGGCAGCGCCGGGTCCCGGATGTATTCGCCGTAGGCGGCGTCAAAAATAATCAGCGCGCCTTTTTCGCGGGCGGCTTTGACCAGGGCGGCAAGCTGTTCCCGGCTGGCCGTCGCGCCAGTGGGGTTGTTGGGAGAGCAAAAATAAAAGAGGCTGTTCGCCGGGAGTTTCGAGAGATCGGGGAAATAACCGTTTTCCCCGGTGCAGGGCAGGTAGTTAAGACCCCGGTAGCCCTCGTACTGCCAGCCCCCGGCGGCGCCGATAAGCACCGAGCCGTCCACATACACCGGGTAGGAAGGGTCCTGTACCGCCACCTGAGTATGGGCGCCGAATAAAAGCTGGAGCCGCCCGATGTCGCATTTGGCCCCGTCGGAAATAAACACTTCATCCGCGCCAGGCTGCCCGCGGTAAAACACGGCGCTGATTTTTTCCCGCAGTTCCAAAAGCCCTTCGTCGCTGTACCCCGAATAGGTTTTCGCCGCCCCCAGCCGCCGGGCCCCTTCCACCAGCCCTTTGTCAATATGAGGCAAGATCGGCTCCGTCGTGTTCCCTACCCCCAGGCTGATGATGCGGCTCTCCGCGTCCCCCGTCTCCGGGTGGGCCGCCGCGAATTCCCGCCGCCGCCGGGCGATCTCCGGGAACAGATACCCCGACTTGATGTTGGCGATGCAGGGATTTCTGGTTATCATATTAAGCTCCTTTCTCTTCCAGCTTCACGTTTTCCAGCGTGGCAAAATAATCTTCTATTGTTTCGGGCCGGCGGATTTGTATGACCGAACCGTTGGGGCGGAGTAGCAGTTCGCCGCAGCGGAGTTTGCCGTTGTAGTTGAAACCCATGGCCCGGCCATGAGCCCCGGCGTCGTGGATGATCACAAAGTCCCCTTTGTCGCCCACGTCGATTTTCGGGAGCCGGCGCTGGACGGCAAATTTGTCGTTGTTTTCACAGAGGCTGCCCACTACGTCGTAGGTTTCGGTGAGGGGGGCCCCGTCTTTGCCCGGCACGGTGATGTGGTGATACGCGCTGTAGAGGGCGGGCCGCATCAGGTCGGCCATGCAGGCGTCAAGGCCGATGTAGTTCCGGTAGATTTCTTTTTTGTGTATCGCCCGGGCCACCAGCCAGCCGTAGGGGCCGGTGATGGGGCGGCCATATTCGGTGTGGATGGCGAGTTCTTCAAGGCCCGCCTTTTTGAGAATCTCGCTGTGGAGTTTTTTGAGACCCCCGGCCAGCGCGTCCCAGGCCACCGCTTCCTGTTCTGGCCGGTAGGGGATGCCCAGGCCGCCGCCGAGGTTTACAAATTCAAGGGCCACGCCGGTTTTGTCTTTTATTTCCACCGCCAGTTCAAAGAGCAGCCGCCCAGTCTCCAGATGGTAGTCTAGATTGAGTTCGTTGGAGGCCACCATGGTGTGGAGGCCGAAACGTTTTACCCCCTTCTGTTTCAGGATTTTGTAGCCCTCGATGATCTGTTCCCGGGTAAAGCCATATTTAGCCTCCTCGGGATTCCCGATGATGGTGTTTCCTTCTTTGAGCGGGCCGGGGTTGTAGCGGCAGGAAATCAGATCGGGAAGGCCGGCGGTACGCTCCAGAAATTCAATGTGGCTTATATCGTCCAGATTGATAATGGCCCCCAGTTCCCGGGCCTTGAGGTATTCCCGGGCCGGTGTTTCGTTGGAGGTAAACATGATGTCTTCGCCCTTTATTCCCGCCATGTCCGCCAAAAGCAGTTCCGGCAGGCTTGAACAGTCGGCCCCCAGTCCTTCGGCGGCGAGAATTTTGAGGACGACGGGATTGGGCAGAGCCTTGACCGCAAAATGTTCGGTGAAGCCCGGAAACACCGCAAAGGCTTTTTTTATGGCCCGGACGTTTTCCCGGATTCCCTGTTCATCGTAGAGGTAAAAAGGAGTGGGGTACTGCTGTGCCAGCGCCTCAAGTTCGTTTTTGTTCAGGGGGAATTTTTTTTCACTCATGTCTTTTCCTTATATTCGCAGTGGGGTCTCATACCCAGGAGTCCGCTTGCGGCGAAGCAAAGGTTCAAGGGGAGCTTCCGGGTGGAACAATTCATTTGCTGTTTCAAATATTCTACGGTAATAATGTTCATAATGATTTCATTATTTTAAGAAAAAAATAGGTTTTGTTTATGCACATTAACAGCCTCAAGGCTATAATACCTTTTATTTTCTGTTTTGTCAAGGCGCAATTGATTTGTTCAATAACCCGAACCTCCGGTTCGTTGTTGGTTATCGGCTAACCAAAGGTTGGCTTGCAAGTCTCGCAGGAAACCCTGCGGGTTTCAATGCTCCGCATTTTTTGCTGCTTTTAAGTGGATTTGTTCAAAAACTGAAGTTTTTAAACAACTTTTTTTTAAAAAATAAAGCGCGCCGCCGTCCGTGACGGCACAAAAAAATTGACATAATATTTTATATACATTATACTCTTTTCCATAAACGGAGGTTCATATATGTTCAATATTGATGAAGAAAAAGATAACCTGGTTAAAGAACTATCGGAGCAATACTCAAAAAACATAATAACCATGGAAGAATATGAGCGTGTTCTGGAATATATAAATAAAATAGAAACAAAAAAAGAAGTAAACATTATTGAAAAAATGATACGGGAAAATGATATTGAGAACAATGAATTAACCGCGATTCAAAACAATGAAACAATGGTGCCAAAAACGAATGAAAAATATTTGTCCATGTTTTCATGGAGGACGACAAATGTAAAGTCAATAAATGGGAACGGTGGAGAATTTATCAGTCTGTTTGGGACAAATAGAATAATAGTGGATAATTTACCCAAAGGGAAGACCGTGTTAAATGTCAATTCAGTATTTGGGTTGACAGAAATAATAGTATCAAAAAATATAAAGATAATAAACAAAATAATGCCGGTATTTTCCGGCATATTTTCACCGAATGAAATAAACAGGGAAAATGAAAAATTGCCTGAATTGTATATTGTCGGAAAGGCAATTTTCGGAAATATAACCATAAAGACCATGGATGAATTTAAAAAAGAAAAAGGGCAGGAAGGGGATTAGAAAAAAAAGTGTTATTCATGGGCCCGCAAGAAGTCCGCTTGCGGCGAACCGGAGGCTCGTGGGGAGCCTGGGCCTACCGTAAATCAAAGGGCTTCAGGAGTTTGTCCACCTCGATGGGTTTGCCGTTTTCGTCATCTACGAAGATTTTGGCGAAAACCCAGCCCGCCACGTTAGCGGGATCGACACCGGCTCTGATGAAGGGCTCGGGGTTCAGGACGAACACGATGTCTTTGTCGTTGGCGGCCATGTCCCTGGCCCATTCAAACAGGCTGCCGTCCCCCAGGTTCACCCCGTAGTGATCCAGGGCGCCGTGGTAGCCGATACTGTTCCGTTTCAGGCTGACGATCTGTTCGTAGGAGGCGATGGGGCTGGGTTCTCCGTTGTACCGTAATTCCTCGTTCCCCAGTTTTGTCCCCACAATAATTTTGTCTTCGATAACGGAAATGGTTTCCGGCAGTTTTGCCGCATCAAGGCCCGCTCCGGTAAAGGGGGCGGCGTCAAAGAGGATCATCACGTCGTGGAGGGGGCTTTCCGCGTAGTTCCGGCTCCAGATGAACCGGGCGCTTTTGTCCGGCGCGGCCAGGGTCCAGCCGCCGTATTGCCCGTCGGCTGCCGCGCCGCCGGGGACGGTCTCCAATACCGCCTGAAAGGAACGGATCGAATCTTTTCCCACCACGTCGAGTTTGCCGCAGGAAGCCGGGAAGCACAACAGTACCGCCAGGACGGTGAACATCAATTTTGATATATGGCTTTTCATTTTTTTCTCCTTATTGGTGTAACGCCTTAAAGCGTTTGAGTCTGAGGGCGTTGGTCAGGACCGACACGGAACTCATGCTCATGGCGGCGGCGGCGAAGATGGGGTTGAGGAGGGGGCCGCCGAAAAGGTAGAGGAGCCCCGCGGCAATGGGAATTCCTACGGTGTTGTAACCGAAGGCCCAGAACAAATTTTGTTTGATGGTCCGGATGGTCCGTTTGCTTAAATGAATGGCCGTGGGCACGTCCAGAAGATCGCTCCGCATTAACACAATGTCCGCCGATTCCATGGCCACGTCGGTGCCGCTACCGATGGCGATGCCGATGTCCGCCTGGGCCAGGGCCGGCGCGTCGTTGATGCCGTCCCCTATCATCGCAACTACGTTGCGATGATAGGGCGAAACGCCCGGTCGCTTCTCCACACTTGATGTGCCGGGGCGTTTTGTTGCCGGCTCCATGGCGGACTCCTGTAGTTTTTTTATCTCCGCGGATTTGTCCTGGGGCAGGACTTCGGAAAGAACCCGGTCTATGCCTACCTGTTTGGCAATGGCCTCGGCGGTTTTTTTGTTGTCCCCGGTGATCATGGCGACCTGGATGCCCATGTCGTGGAGGCTTTGTATGGCCGCTCTGCTGTTCGGTTTTACCACGTCCGCCACCGCGATAAGGCCGGCGGCCTTGCCGTTTACCGCGATATACATGGGGGTTTTCCCTTCTTCCGCCAGCTGGTCGGAACCGGCTTCCAGTTCCGTAAGGGAAATATTTTTTTCTTCCATGAGTTTCCGGTTCCCGGCCAAAACACGGCATCCGGGTTCACTTTGCGAATCCGGGGATGTATGAACGCCGCCATCCATGGCGGAGGGAATGTCCAGTTCCACTTCAATGCCCCGGCCAGTGAGGGATTGGAAATTTTTAACCGGAAAAAGTTCCAGTCCCTTTTCTTCGGCGCCGAAGACAATGGCCCGTCCCAGAGGGTGTTCGGATCCTTTTTCCGCGGAGCCGGCGATTTGGAGGAGGCAGTCTTCTATTTGATGGGCCGCTAAAGCCGTGGAAACAGAAGGGGTAGCGGAAGACCCGCTTCGCGGGTCTTTAAGAAGTTTTGCGAAGCAAAACTCCACGCCGGAAATGGCCTTCTTGCTTACGATGACATCGGTAACGCTGGGTTTGCCTTCGGTGATGGTGCCGGTTTTGTCGAACACGATGGTGTTGATTTTGTGGGCCGTCTCCAGGGCTTCGCCGCCTTTGATGAGGATGCCGTGTTCCGCCCCTTTGCCGGTGCCGACCATGATGGCTGTGGGGGTGGCGAGTCCCAGGGCACAAGGGCAGGCGATGACTAATACCGAAATAAAAATGGTGAGGGAGAATTTCAGGGGCGGCTTGTCCGGGGGCAGGTCGACAAGGCCGGCGGAGGCGGCGGCAAACCACGCGATGCCGGCGGCCAGAGCAATGGCGCAGACGATGGGGACGAAGTAGCCGGAGACGATGTCGGCGAGCTGGGCGATGGGGGCTTTGGAACCCTGGGCATCTTCCACGAGTTTGATGATCTGGGCCAGGGCGGTGTCGCTGCCGACTTTGGTTGCCCTGAAACGGATGAGGCCCGTGGTGTTGATGGTGGCGGCGTAGACCGGGTCGCCGGGTTTTTTGTCCACCGGCATACTTTCTCCGGTAAGCATGGATTCGTCGACGGCGGTTTGTCCTTCGCGTACTTCGCCGTCCACGGGGATTTTGGCTCCCGGCCTGACCACGATGATGTCGCCGGGCAAAACTTCTTCGATGGGAATTTCTTTTTCCGCGCCCCTTTCTATGATGAGGGCGGTCTTGGGGGCCAGGCCCATGAGTTTTTTGATCGCCTCGCTGGTCCGGCCTTTGGACACCGCTTCCAGTGATTTTCCCAAAAGGATCAGGGTGATGATGACGCCGGCGGTTTCAAAGTAGAGGGAGTTCACGGCCAGGAAGTTGCCCCGGATGATTTGCCAGACGTTGTAGAGGCTGTATAAAAACGCCGCGGAGGTTCCCACGGCGATGAGGGAATCCATGTTGGGGCTTCGCTGCCAGAGGGCCCTGAAGCCCACGGTGTAAAACCGGTAGCCTACGGCGATGATGGGGAGGACGAGGACTAGTTCCAGCAGCGCGTAGACCAGAGGATAGTTCATGGGGGACAGGGCTTTGGGGAAGGGGAGGGGAACCTGAGTGATCATGGGGGCCATGGCGATGTAGAGCAGGGGAAGGGCCAGGGCCGCGGAGACGGCGAATTTGATCCACAGAACGCGGATGTTTTTTTCTTTTTTTAAACGATCTTCGTCCACCGCGGAGGCGCCTGAAATTTCCGGCGCCTCGTAGCCCGCTTTTTCTATGGCTTCCCGGATGGCGGAGACCCGGACCTGCCGGGGGTCATAGCTCACCGAGGCTTTTTCGGTGGCCAGGTTCACCGACACGGTTTCCACCCCCGCTACTTTACGGATCGCCTTTTCCACCCTGGCGACGCAGGCCGCACAGGTCATACCGCCTATGGGGATGGTGATGCCGGCGGCCTTTGATTTTTCCGCCACTTCATAGCCGATTTTGACTACCGCGTCTTTTATCGACGTTAAGCTGGCGGCGCTGTCGTATTCCACAAATAATTTTTCGCTGGCCAGGTTTACCGTGGCGCTGCTGACCCCTTCCAGTTTTCGGACCGTCCGTTCTATCCGTCCCGCGCAGGCCGCACAGGTCATGCCGCCGATGTCCAGTGTTTTTGTTTCCATATTTTGAATTTACCCTCTTTTCCAGTTGGCGAATATACCTTTGGCCCTGATTAAAAATTCTTTTTTGATGATGATGTTTTTGTCGTCCACCGTTTTATTGGCCGGGAATATGGGGACCGGGTTACAGCCGCCGGAACGGACTTCTACCTGGCTCATGCGGAAACGGTTCCCGCAGTTCTGGCAGACGAGAAGGTTCCCCTGCTGTTTGTAATAACCCCGGCCCGAACCGTAACAAATCTGGCAGGTGTTGAACGCGGTTCTGACGGTCCCGTCCGGAGCCCTGACGGCGATCACTTCCAGCCGCGTCCCCTCAATATCCACGGGGTAAAACACCGCCGCCTCGCCGACTTCCGCGATGGGGATCACCAGGTCCGCGTCGGCGATGGCCGGCTTTACCGTATTTTCCGAAGCCGTGTTCTGGGCGGACAGGATCCCCCCGCCGCAAAAAACCAGCGCCGCGATCATGAAGGAACTTCTAAAAACCAAACCGGGGTTTTTAGAGGTTCCCATGATTGAAATGTGGGGTTTTCGTAACATACAACACTCCTTCATAAAATCCTAACTTTGCTTTCCGGTCGCGCAGCATCCGTCGCCGCCGCACCCGCCGCCTCCGCTTTGACTGAGCGCGTCAAAATACGCTTCGGGATACATGAGGGTTTCAAATTCCGCCGCTTCTTTTTTTATCGCCTCCGGGTCTATGTCCTGTATATTGTCCACCACTTTAACATAGCCGTAATAGATATTGTCCGCCGTGGAAAATTCAAAATCCTGGGCGGGTATAAAACCGATGACGTTGTCCCCCTGCTCCATGGGTATCCGCGTGTAATAGAGCGGAAAAATCAGCCGGTTGTTTCCCTCGTCCAGAGAATCGTTGTTGATGATCCATTGGGCCGGAACGTAACGCTGGACCACAATAACCGCCGGATCAAAGCCGCTGTCCCGCAGGTTGATCCGCACCTGTTGAACCTCGCCGCCTGAGTTAAAGGAAGCCAGGGCCAGGGTTTCCGCGGGGATCGCCACCCCCGCGGGGCTGGGGCTGAGGTCCGGTTCCGCCGGGGTTTCGGCGATCAAATCGCCCTCGGCAACCACGGTGATGGAACTGCGGATCATCCCCATCCAGCAGCTATAGGGGAATTTGCCCGTCCGGGCGGGGTTAAACTCGATGATGTTTTCGCCGGGCCTGAACCGGTATTCGATGCCGTATTCCCGGATGATCATCCGGTTGTTACAGCCGTTGATGCTTCCCTCAGGCGCGTTGATGATCCACCGCACCGGAATTCCCGCCCGGACGGTGATGGCGGGGTAGCGGCCCCCGCTTAACGTGGAGTTTACGATCTGCGTCCCGTTTTCGATGATCGGCTGAAAGGGCGCCGTCCCGCCCGGCGTGTTTTGATTGTAGGCGGCGGGCCGGACAAAAAACCGGCCGGGGTCCAGGGAATCCAGGGAGAAGCCCGAAAGACTCAGGCCGTTGGAAAACATGGTGAGCCCCAGGGCCGCCACCAGCACGGCCCCGGCCCGTGAGACCCCGGCGGTAAAACGCCGGCTCAGAATGGAACTTAAAGCGCCGATGAAAAACATCAGGGGTACGGTTCCCAAACTGAAAAGAAACATGGACAGGGCCCCCGCCGCCGGGCTCCCGGTGGACAGGGCGTAGAGCTGCATGGCCTGGAGGGGGCCGCAGGGCATAAAGCCGTTGAGGAGACCGATGAAAAAGGGACTTTTGCCGCTTGCCTGTTTTGCTTCGATTTTCCGGGTAAAAACCTTTGGCAGCCGGGGGCTCAGTTTCCGCAAAAAGGGGAAAAAGCCCAGCATATTGATCCCCATGATGATCATAAAGATCCCGGCGATAAGCTGGACTATTCCCCGCATGGCTCCGGTCAGGGTAATCACCGAACCCAGGGCCCCCACCGCGGCCCCAATCAGGGTATAGGATACCACCCTGCCGCTGTTGTAGAGGAGGCCGGGGATTAAGGCGGCCTTCTGTTTTCCGGCGGGCTCCCGTCCCCCGGAACCACCGGCCCTGACCGGAAGGCATTGGGAAAGGTTGATGCCCCCGCACATGGCCGCGCAGTGAACCGAGGTAACAAGGCCGATGAGGAAGACCATGCCGTAGCCCATGCCCGCCTCGGCCAGGGGAAAGGCGCTGGCCAGGCCGCCGGCCCCGATGCGCCGGAGGATCAGAAAGAGGGCAAAGATGATGATCAGGATTCCGGCGGTTCTGAATCCCGGTTCCGGCAGCCCGGAAAAGGACGGCCTCTTTTCGTCAATAATCCGGTAATCCAGGTCTTCAATGACCCCGTATATTTCCTTTGGGGTAACGCAGCCGGGGTTATAGGTAATCCGGGCCGTCCCCTCAACGTAACTGACCTCGGCCTCTTCTACCCCCACGGTTTTTTTCAATGCTTTTTCGATCCGGTTCTGACAATTGACACAGGTCATCCCGCCTATACGGAAGGTCAAAGTCCGCTGTGTCCTGGTTTCCATACCCGTTTGTCCTCTCTCCATGGGCCCCAGTATAAACCCCCATTGTGGAGAAATTATGTTTATTCCGGGGAATTCCTAAAAAAACCAACCGGGGTTTCCGGAGCTTCCTGATCCCCTAAATCACCACCCGAAAAACGCTGCCTCCGTCCCCGCCGCTTTCCGCGGAGATCTCCCCCCCGTGGGCCTTGATTATGGCGGCTGCTATGGCAAGCCCGATGCCGCTGCCCCCGGTCCGGCGGTTTCTGGATTTGTCGGAACGGTAAAACCGTTCGAACACA
Source organism: Treponema sp. (assembly GCA_031266075.1). Classification (GTDB taxonomy): domain Bacteria; phylum Spirochaetota; class Spirochaetia; order Treponematales; family Breznakiellaceae; genus JAISAN01. Next base: position 4,297 of record JAISBS010000036.1, on the reverse strand, counting down.
TGGGGCAGGTCTTCCCGGGGAATGCCGATGCCCGTGTCGGCCACCGTAAATTCCCAGCGGGCATCAGTCCCGGCGTTTTGTTCCCGCCGCCGGGCCGTGATAGTAACGCTTCCCCGGTCGGTGTATGTTACCGCGTTGGAAAGGAGGTTGATAAACACCTGTTTCAGCCGGTTATAATCGGCCTGGATGACGCCGGGTTCAAGGTCAAAGTTTATATCAATTCCCTTTTTTCCGGCGGCGGGGAAAAATTGTTCCGCCGCGGAATGAAGAAGTTTTTTTATATCTATATCGTTTTTGTCCAGGCTCAGGTTTTCCCATTCCAGGTTTGTCAGAAGCTGGAGGTCTTCCACCAGAGAGCTGAGTCGTAAAATTTCTTCGTGGCAGCCCGCCAGCCGTTCCGTTGTGGGTTCCCAAACCCCGTCGATCATGGCTTCCACATTTGCCTGCAGGCAGGCCAGGGGGGTCCGCAGCTCATGGGCCACATCGGCGGTGAGCCGCCGCTGCCGCCGTTCCCCCGCTTCCAGTTCCTCCGCCAGTTCGTTGATGGACCGGGACAGTTCGTGCAGTTCCCTCGTCCGGTACTGGTCGCTGATTCTGATCAATTGGCTGTCGTCTCCCATGCCCCCTGAGTGTTCCCGGGCAATCCGCCGGGCCGCTTCGCCGGCTTTCAGGATGGGCCGGGACAGGCCCGCGGCGAGGAACACGGACACCGCAACGCTAAGAACAATAAAAACCAGCCCCGCGAAAAAAAGCAGGCGGTTTATGGAAGCGAGAAAAGCGAATTCGGTTTCGTTGTAAAAAAAAGGCCCGTAGGTTTCTATGCTGACGGAACCTACCGTTTCGTTCCGGTAAGCCAGGGGGTAACGCTGATTTTGAAAGGCTCCGTCCAGACGGATTTCCTTTTCCATCCGTTCGGTTATTTCGCCGATAATATCCATACACTGCTGCATATCGCAGGACCGGGCGTCCCAGATATGGTTCCCCCGCCGGTCCAGCACCGTAACGATATACCCTTCGTGGACAAAATGCATCCCCAGGGCTTCCAGACTCAGGGAATCAAATTCACCGGAGAGGGGATTGTACTGCTCCGAAATAATCTGAACGATTTCTCCGTTTTTTTCCCGGATATTGTCCCGGATCAGGTCCGAAAAAATGAGGCCGAAAAAATAGTTGATGATGATCGTCAACACCGTCAGGGACAGGCTGATAAACACCGCGTAGGTTAGAATAAGCCGCTGTTTCAGGCTGATTTTATACGCTGGTTTCATGGCGCTCCCTTTACGATTCGGAAACAAAACGGTAACCCATGCCGTAGACGGTTTGAATAAAAACCGGCGCCCTGGGATCGTCCCCGATCTTCTGACGCAGATTTTTGATATGGGTATCCACCGCCCGGTCAAAGCCGTCGTAATCATCCCCCTTGATCCGTTCAATGATCTCGTCCCTAGTGAATATTTTTTCGGGCCGGGACATAAGGGTGATGAGAATTTTATATTCGTTGGGGGTCAGGGATAAACCGGCCCCGTCCCGGCTGACCCGGCGGTTTCCCGTGTCCACCACAAGGCCCCGGCAGGCCAGCCGTTTTTCCGCCGCCCCCGTTCCCGCCTGCCGCCTGAGGGCTGCCAGAACCCTGGCCATAAGCTGCCGGGGGCTGAAGGGCTTGCACACATAATCGTCGGCCCCGGTGTTGAGGCCCCGGATGATGCTTTCTTCGTCAACCCTGGCGGTGATCATGATGATGGGAATATCCGAAACCTCTCGGATTTTCCGGCACAGTTCTTCCCCGCTCAAATCCGGCAGCATCAGGTCCAGCAGCGCCAGGGAAACGGAATTTTTCAAAAATAGATCCATTGCCTCCCGGCCGTTTTTCGCGCAGAGCGGCCTGCACCCGTTGATTTTCAGGTAGGAGCTTAATACTTCAAGGATCTTTTCCTCATCATCCACGACCAGTACCAAGGGTTCTTCTTTCATATCCTCCCGCCCGGACAAGTCCATGATACTCCCCAATTTTGTTGAAATTATGGAGGTTCCCTGGAGATATTTTCCCTCTCACAAAAACCGAATCCCGCCCGATTCTTCGATGACCAGCCGGAAGCGCTCGCCGGGCCGCACCTCCCGGTGGAGGGCGCTGCCGTTCAGAGATCGGATGCCCGCTTCTTTCATAAAGCCGTCCCGGTTTTCCAGCAGCCGTCTGAGAATCTCCCGGTACTTTTCCGGTATTTCCCCAAAGCCGTCTTCTTCGGGAATTTCTTCGGCGATGAATTCGGTGAATTTTTTTCCATCCATGGGCGCGGTGGCGTTGCTGAATATCCGGTACGGGACGGCAATGTTTTTCTGCCGCCCGCCGCCGATTTCCGAATAGGTAAAATTCAGGATCAGGCAGTCAAAATAAATATCGGTTCCCGTTATTTCCTCAATGCGCCTCCACTGTACCTGGGGCGTTGAAGGATCGCCCGGATCGCGGGCGCTGTACCGGAGTTCCATGGCGGTTATGCCGTTCTTTACGGACAAGATGCGGACCTCAAGGAATTTTTCCCGCTGCTCCAGATATTTCACCGCCACCGTTAGTTCATTGATTGTTTTTTGCCGGATGATAATTTCGTTGGTGGAGCGGATCATTCCGGTAAGGCCCGCAGTCAGCGCGAAAGCCGCAATCACCGCCGCCGGCGCAATGAGGAGCCTGAAAAAATTGGCGAATATTTTGCTTCCCGATTCCAGAAAAATTGAAAAGCGGATTTTTGCCTGACTGGTTTCCCCGCCCGCCCTGGCCAGAAGCCGCGTTTTATACTGGGTCTGGTACAGCAGAATCCACAGGGAGCCAAGGTAAATCAGGACAATCACCGCCAGCCAGATTCCGTTTTGAAAAAACCCCAGTGAGAATTTTGAGATGCCGTTGATGATCGACATGATCCGCGGACTGAGTGGTTCCATGCTAAAATCCCTCTTCAATTATTTCCATGGCGCCGTTTTTCAGATTCACCGTCAGGCTGTACCATGCGCCTGTCTTGTACCGGGCGAATTTTGCAATGTCGTGAACGGCGTTTCCGGTAACCCGGTTCCGTAAATCCCGGCTGGTAATTCTGCCGTTGGCCTTTAAATCGGCAAAGGCCCGGGACAGAAGCTCCCGGTTCAGGGAACCGCCGCTAAAGCCCTCGTATATGGCGGGGAAACCGTCCCGGTCATAACAGGAAAATATCGGCAGCCCCTCGTCAGGCTTCATGTAATTGGTAAAAATTTTGTGGGGGAAAACCCAGTTGATTTCGCCAAAGGGGATGATCAAAAAAACACGTTTGGCATCCCTGACCCTCAGAACGTCGATAAAAAGTTCGGCTCCTTCCATTTCAAAGAAGCTTCGGCTGCCGGGTATCTCCCGGCTGTCCGCCTGGTCTTCCCGGCTGATCCCGCCGGGCCCGCTTGTGAGCATGGAATAAAAGCGGAATTCCACGGTCAGTTTTTCGTTTTCCCGGCTGCCTATGCGGAACCGGAGGGGAATAAACCGTTCGCCCGCCGCGTCAATGGCCGCCTGTTTTTCCGCGATGGCGCTATCCTGGGAGCGCTGTATGATCCCCTCGCACCGGAGCTTCTCCGGGGACAGGGCCGCCCATAACAGCATAAACGCAAGAACCCCTCCGGCGCCCGGTTTTTTTAAGCCCGCCGCTATTGTACGCATACGCCAATCCCCCGTGCTTCAAGTTGAGGTTGTTCCAAAACCAATCGGGTTTTGGAACAACCTCAGTTTTCCAAAATTCGGCGGTTTTGTAAATGGCGGGAAGCTCCGGAAATCCCGGCGGGGTTTTCGGAGCTTCTCCGGAGGCGGCGAAGGACCGGGGCCGCTTCCTCCCTTGTGAAGAACTCATTTTTTCGCTATAGTCCCTTTAATGGCAGACATTTCCCACATTCGTAACTTTTGTATCATCGCCCATATCGATCACGGCAAATCAACCCTGGCGGACCGGCTCATCCAGAAGGCCCATCTGGTGGAGGACCGGAACTTTCAGGATCAGATCCTCGACAATATGGATATTGAGCGGGAACGGGGGATCACCATCAAGAGCCAGGCGGTAACTATTCCCTACACCGCCGCGGACGGCCGGGAATACGAACTTAACCTGGTGGATACTCCCGGCCATGTGGACTTTACCTATGAGGTATCCCGGGCGATTAATTCCTGCGAGGGGGCCCTGCTGCTGGTGGACGCTACCCAGGGGGTTCAGGCCCAGACCCTTTCCAATATGTACCTGGCCCTGGAGCATAACCTGGAGATTGTGCCGGTGATCAACAAGATCGACATGGCCGC
>JAISBS010000080.1 GCA_031266075.1 Treponema sp. | reverse complement strand
GGGAAGTGATCTGGTACGACGGCAACTGGTCCGAATACGCCGAATGGCGGCGGCAGAAGCTGGGTTCCGCCGCGGACAGCCCCCACCGCTACGTGTACCGGAAGCTGGAACGCTAGGAGACTGTGCGGCTTCGCACAACGCCCTTGAACAAGAGAACCGCCGGAGGCTGAAGTTTTCAGCGGTTCCCACAAGTTATTTCATTTGACGAAATCCGAATAAAGGTGTAACATAACGAATGAACCTGGGGCTGTTCAGGAAGCGCGAACCTTCGATTCGAGGTTGCTTCCCGGACACCCTGCGGACTTTTGACCCCACGGCGAACAAACTGGATTTGCGGGAGCCTTCATAGACATGAAAATTCGGACAATTCGGAATGTGTATATCATTGATGTCGAAGGGGAAATGAATATGTTTAATTCCAACCAGTTGAAAGAACTGGTGATGAATATGATCGAAAAAAAAGTTGAACGGTTTATCATCAATGTGGACAACATTGAAACTATTGATTCCAGCGGCATCGGCGCCCTTATTTTTATCTCCTCCACCCTGAAAAAAATGAACCTGAGCCTGGCGATTGCCAATGTCCGGGCCCCGGTCAAACAGGTCATGGACAAAATCAGAATTTCCACCCTTTTTCCCCTGTACGAGGACATAAACGAGGCGATTAAAGTCCTTTCCGTCCGTCCGGCCTGAAGAAGTCTCCGCGCCCTGCGGCAGGCGGCCAACCGGGATTGTCCGAAAAGAAACCGGTTTCCCGGACAAGCTCCGGTTTTCGTGCCCTATACCTGGCCGCTGAGGAAAGACGCATCCGTATCGGTGAGGGGTTTACCGTAGATATATTCAAAGAGAAAGCGCATATCCTCCGGGGCCATGTCCATAAAACGGCAGCCGAAATAGCCCAGCGAATTATCCTTGTAACGCCGCACAATCCGGGCGGTGGTGTTGATATTCCGCCGGGAGGTAAAAAGTTTCACCGCCAGCTCGCTGTCCGGCAGAAGGGCGGCGGCAAGGGCTGAATGGGGGTAGGTAAACAGCAGCCCCGACGCGCTGATGTCGATGACTTTTCCTTCAAAGGGCTCGTTTTTCAGCTTCCCTTTTTCAAAATACCCGTTTGTTTTTAGGGAGTAGGCCAGCACCTTGGCAAACTGGTAGAGCGTGTCAATGATCCCGTAGTCAAAGGGGAGCTTCCCCTCTTTGTTGATCCAGATATGAATGTACCCAACCACATATTCCTGAAACAGCACGGGAATCCAGGCGTCGGAAAAAATCCCGCTGTCAAATTTCGCCTTGATAAACCGGGCGCAGGCGTCGTTTACATAGGCCAGATCCACCCCCGTGCTTTCCAGATACCGTTTGAACATTTCTTCGGTGATAAGCCGTTTTTTAGGATAGGGGTCGGTCTGGGGAAAATTCGCCAGGGTTGAGGGGAGGAACAGGGTTTTTCCCGTTTCCGCCACAACCCGCTCCTCCGTGGCCGACGGTTTGACATCCTTAAAAATGACCAGTTTGTACCCGTTGGCGTAATTTTTGATCCAGGCCGCCATCTGCTCGACAAGGCTTGAAAGGTTTTTGGGATCCAGATCCCGAAACAATTCCCCCATCTGCCCCGGTTCATATTCCGTTATTTTTGGGAAACTGAGGGAATACCGGTCTCCCAAAAAGGTGAATTGAACCTGAAGATCCGCCGGGGTGTTGACCCGTGAGTAGGAGCGATCCAGGTTCTTGTACAGGGCGTCCGGGGCGTCGGCCACGATAATATTGTCTTTTACGGAATTTACTTCCACGGAAAAAATGATCACCTGGCCCCGGTAATCAAACATCAGATCCAGTTTGCCCCGGGGTTTTAACTTGCTGATGGGCCGGTCGGCCCTGAAAACCAGTTCGCTTTTGGCGGGCTTGTCCAGAATCAAAATATACTCCGTCCGGTCCCGCAGGTACATGATGGGAATCTGCTCGTCGAACAGTACTTTGAGCAGAAAATCTTTTTCGATACGCTTAATCGGTGTTGCCATGCCTTTTCCTAGAACAGTCTTTCATAGGGAGGAAAATCGAAACGATGCCGGTCTCCCTCCACCGCCCGTTCCCGGGCTTCCTCCAACAGTAAATCTTCAAAGACCCAGACCACCGGCCCGGCAGTCGCCGGGATTTCGGTCCCGGGGGCCGCGTCCGGGCCCGCGTCCTGAGCCGGGCCGGCTGCGGCGGTTTGGTCCACTTCCGCGGCGGTCCCGGCTGGTTCCGCCGCCGCTTCCGCGCCGGACTGGTCCGTTTCCGCAGCCGCTTCGGTTCCGTCCGGCCCCGGGGGATCCTCCGGGGGTTCAAAAACCTGGGGCCGGATATACAGTTCCCCGGTTATCCCCCGCTCCCGGCCCAGAAAGCGGACCAAAAAGGAGACCGCTCCGTCCGGCTCTTCCCGTCCGCTTCCCAGCCGCCAGGACTGGGGATTTATCCCGTTCAATTCGGAAACAAGGGCTTCCCGCAACACACTGTTCATCCCCAAAAGGCTGGGGTCGTTCCGGTTCCCCGCGATCAGGGCGGCTGAAACCTTCCGGGCAAAGAGATAGGCCGCCCCGGAAGCCTCCCCGCGGCCCAGGGGGCCGATCACCGTGTCCACCGGGTACCGGGGGGCCTCGCCCCGCTGGGGGCGCAGCAGGACTTCGGGAATAGATCCCCGGTTCATTTCCCCGTCTTCGGCAGCGTTTTCCTGGGAGACGGAAACCAGGGTACAAAAAAACCCAAACAGTATGGGTAAAGCCGCCCGCAAACCCCTTTTCAACATCCTGACAAATTCTCCTACTCCATTCTAGCGCGCCGGGCCTGAAAGGTCAAAGGGGGCGCAGTAAAAGCGCTCCGTCAAGGAGCGTTAAGGGAACCTCCGGAAAAAGGAGGCGGCCTGGCTTAACAAAGCGGCATAACCGCCGTACGCGCCGCAGGACGCAGAACAAGCAGCCCGCCGCTTGTTTTAACTGCTTCAACATGGTATATTTGTTACCATGAACGTTTTCTTCAAGCGATATGCCGCCGTTTTCATTACCGGATCAGCGCTGCTGGTTTCTGCCTGTCTGAGCGAGCCCAGAGAAATACCCGTCGATCTTTCTCCGGCGGAGATGATCCAGCGCGCCCAGGAAGCGTCCGACAAAAACCGGTACAAAACGGCCCAGCGGTATTATGAAACGATTCGGGAACGCCACGCCACCAATATGGATCTGGTCTGCATGGCGGAATACGAAATCGCCTTCCTTTACTACAAACGGAACAAATACGATGAAGCCAAGGCGGGATTCAACGCGCTCCTTGAACTCTACAACGATCCCGATGCGGAACTGATGCCCCAGCAGTTCAAAAAGCTCGCCCGCAAGGTTTTGGACCGGATTGAGGAAAAGGAAAATTCCGTCCCCCTGTTTGGAAAAAACTGGTAGGGACACGGCCCCTATTGGGGCAGGATAATCGCGGTTACCTTGATTCTCCGGCTGTTTACTTCGGTGTTCACCATTTCCCTGGTAATTTCCCCCCGGGGACGGGGATGGGGCGGGGCGTCGCCGATCAGGATTATCAGCCGGGATGGGGCTTCCCAGGGGAATTTACGTGCCCCCTCATAAAGGGCCTCGTAGACCGCCTCGGGAACATCCCTGCCGCCGCTTATGGTGATGGCATTGAGAGTTTGCTGGAATTCGTCGAAATTTGACGTAAAGGGGACCATCCGGTTCAGATATTCATCAAGATAATCCTTATAAAGTATCATGCCGATTCGGAAGGTGGGAAAATCCCCGATTATTCCCTGAAGCATGGGGATAAGCCGCTCCCGAACCGCGTCAATGTCGTTTTTCATGCTGGACGTGGTATCCAGACAGAGAACCAGATCCAGGGATTTTCCCCGTTCCTGTTCCAACACTTCCTGGATCCGGTCCACCAGGTCATCGGGGCCTGTGGAATAGATCAGTTCTCCCCGGCCAAAACTGCTGATATCCGCAAAGGATTCCACCGTGTCCCGCATATAGCCTTCCGGAACCGGGGGGGTTTCGGGGGTTCTCTGGGTTATCTGGAGCCGGTAGGGGTTGTCCCGGAAACTCCCCCGGTAATCCCCATAGGGCAGGCTGAAGGAACGGATATTGATATACACGCCGTCGCTCACGTACACTTCCCCGTGACGGCTGTCTTCACTGCCGTAGATCATGATGTAGGGAAGGTACAGGTGAAACGCGGGCCCCAGTTCGGGATGGGTTTCGGGAGTAGAGTCGATAATCGAATAAAGCCGCCGTTCTTTGGGGATGGGCAGGCCGTCTATCAGGCGGATTTCATCCCCGTTGACGGCGTTCCATTCCTGGGCCCGGTAGGCAAAATTGTCCGCCTGGCCCCGGGGGTCTTTGGTGGATTCGGTGAGAAGCACCGAGGAAACCTCCGGTTTTTTCCTGATATACAGGTGAAAACCCCCATCGGTCCGCTGTTCAATCCGCATATCCCCCGGCCCGACAGTCAAATCCTGGGGAAAAATCTCCGCCGCCAAGAGGCACAGGAGCCCCAGCCCGGTAAAAAAACGCATATACATTATGGTTAATTATCGGAAAAAAACACGCAAGGAGTTACAAAGAAAAAATGAGATCGCCCAAAGAGTTGTCCCTGGACAACAAAATTATCAGCGCCCTGAACGGCCTGGTGCCGCCGGGAACGGCGCTCCGGACGGTGAAACTGCTCGTGGAGGACGATGAAATTCAGTCCCTCCAAGAATACGCCAATACGGTGTCGATTAAACGGCTGGGCTTCAACGACCACGGCCCGGTGCATATGCGGACGGTCGTTTTGAATGCGGTTATTATGATGGGCCTTTTAAGAAAGGCAGGGATCCCGACCAGTCTGGAAGCTGAAGAATGTGGTTCCTTTGAAGACAGCCTAACGGCGGTTCTTTTGGCCGCTATGCTGCACGATCTGGGAATGAGCGTGGGGCGGCAGGATCACGAAATCCACAGCGCCAGTCTGGCCTGCCCCATCATGGACCGGATACTCCGGGAAATTTACCCCGGCGATACGGCCCGGCGGGTAACGATCCGGTCTCTGGCACTGGAGGGCATTTCCGGCCACATGGGAAACCGGACTATCTATTCCCTGGAGGCCGGGGTGATCCTTGTGGCCGACGGCTGCGACATGAAAAAAGGCCGGGCCCGGATACCCATGGCCATGGCGGGGAGCCCCAGGGTGGGGGACATTCACAAATATTCCGCCAACTCTATCGAAGACGTGCGAATTCAGGCGGGGAAGGAAAAACCCGTCCGCATCGAAGTGCTGATGTCCAGCGAAGTGGGGCTCTTTCAGATCGAGGAAGTGCTGCTGGGAAAGATCGCCGCCAGCACCGCTAAGCGGTACATTGAACTATACGCCCTGGTGAATGACGGCGAGCCCAAGCGGTATTTGTAGGCCGCCGGGTCTTAGCGGGCCAGGACCCGGCAGTAGCGCTTTTTCCCCGCCCGGAGAATCAGCGTCCCCTCCACGTCCAGGCTTTCGGCGCCGATACGGGCCGCCAGGTCGGTAACGGCCCGCAGTTCCCGGCCCGCGGCGGTTTCCCCGGCCCCCAGAGACACCAGCGCCCCGCCCTGCTGGACCAGGCGGCGGGCCTCGCTTTTGCTGGGGGCCAGTCCCGCAGCGGCGAAGAGGTCCACCACATTATAGCCCGCTTCAAAACCGGCGCGGGGCAATTCCACCTGGGGCATGGCATCCCGGTCTCCGCCTGCGCCTCCAAAGGCGGCACGGGCCCCCGCCATGGCCCGGTCGGCCTCGTCCCTGCCGTGGATCAGGGCCGTAATTTCCCAGGCAAGCCGTTCCTTGGCCCCGTTGGGATTCTCCCCCGGCGCGGTGAGGGCTTCACATTCCTCAACCGGCAAAAAGCTGAACATCAGAAGAAAGCGGCGAATGTCCGCATCCTGGACGTTCCGCCAGTACTGGAAAAAGTCATAGGGACTTACCAGAGCGGGGTCAAGGAAAAGGGCGCCCTTTTCGGTTTTGCCCATCTTTTTGCCGTCCGCGGTGGTTATCAGGGGAAAGGTCATGCCGAAAACGTCCGCCCCTTCGATACGGCGGATCAGTTCCGCCCCGGCCACAATGTTTCCCCACTGATCATCCCCGCCGATCTGGAGGCGGCAGCCGTAACGGCGGTAAAGCTCCAGAAAATCGTAGCTCTGGAGCAGTTGGTAGTTGAATTCGATAAATGAAAGGCCCGTCTCCAGCCGTTTCTTATAGGCTTCAAAACCCAGCATCCGGTTTACGGAAAAATGGCTGCCGATTTCCCGGAGAAAATCAATGTAGTTCAGATCCGCCAGCCAGTCCTTGTTGTTCACCCACCGGGCCTTTTCCCCGTCAAAGCCCACAAAACGGTTGAGCTGTTCCGTGATGGCGGCGGCGTTGGCGTCCAGAGCCGCATAACTCAGCATCTTCCGCATTTCGGTCTTCCCCGACGGATCGCCGATACGAGCAGTGCCGCCGCCGACAAGGGCGATCCCCCGGTGTCCCGCGTCCCGCAGGTGGCGGTAAGCGAAAAAAGGCGCCATGTGGCCGATATGGAGGCTGGGCCCCGTGGGATCGCAGCCCACGTAAAACGTTACCGGCCCCTCGTCCATCAGGCGGGAAAGGCCCTCCGTATCGGTACACTGTTGAAAAAAGCCGCGGGTTTGCAAGGTAAGAAGCGCCGGATTCATAGGGTTTTTATTTTAATTGAATGGCCGTTGAATGACTAGCCGGGGAAGGATATGATGACGGCCATGGAACTGAGCGCCCCGGTATTTTTCATCGTCTGCCCCCTGGTATTTCTCGCCGGTTTTGTGGATTCCATCGCCGGGGGCGGGGGCCTCATTTCCCTCCCCGCCTATGTAGCCGCCGGAATACCCATCCATTACGCATTGGGAACCAACAAATGTTCTTCCGCCGTGGGGACCATTACCGCTTCGTTCCGGTATTACCGGAGCGGCTATGTGGATATGCCCCTCTGCGCCCCCTCCATAGCCGCGGCTCTGGCCGGTTCCGCCCTGGGCGCCTCCCTCACCCTGCTGGTGAATGAACGCTTTCTCCAGGGGCTTCTCCTGGTGATCCTCCCCCTGACCGCTTTTTACGTGTTCAGAAAAAAGGACTTTGAAATTCAGGGGGGAGCCCTGCCCCGGCGCCGGACCATAGTTCTGGCGGCGGTTATATCTTTTGTGATTGGCGGCTACGACGGTTTTTTTGGCCCCGGCGCCGGCACCTTCCTGATCCTCCTCTACACGGGGCTGGCGAAAATCAATCCCCGGATTGCCGCGGGAAACGCCAAGGTGGTGAACCTGGCCTCCAATACCGCCGCCGCGGCCCTCTTCATCATCAATGGCCGGGCGCTCATCCCGCTGGGCCTGACCGCCGGGGTCTTCAGCATTGCCGGGGCCTACCTGGGATCAGGACTGGTGATCCGGCGGGGCGCCAGGGTGATACGGTATGTCATCATGGGAGTACTTTGCCTGCTTTTTGCCAAAACCGGCTGGGATATGTTCGGCGGCCCGTAAACCGGCTCTACTTCTTCCCTGAATACAGGGTAAAGATCATCCTGTTCTGGTGCTGTTTAATCAGGCTGTACCAGAGGTTTTTCTTTTTGGCGATCTCGTTGCTTTTGCGGCCTATTACTTTGAGTTTTTCAAATATGGCGGCGCCGTTTTTTGCGGCGTACCAGGTTTTCAGGTGATTCCCTGTAAAGATCATGGTGGCTTTTTCGTCAATTTCCCGATCGATGGATTCCAGATAGGTCTGGAGGAGAAGATCGTATTTGTCGGTTATGCCCTTCACATAGTCCAGAATAAGGCGGTCAAAACTGGGGATCAATTCGATGATATTAATAAATTCGTGGAGCAGGCTTACCGCAAAAGAATAGTCCTCGTCCTGCATATAGGCTTTCAGCGCGATGCGGCAGAGCTGCATAAAAGATTCGTTGGTGATGGTCCGCATCCCGTTGATGGGCTGGCGGGGCGTTACCGAAAAAGCGGGCATCGCCTTGGCCGCTTTGGAAAGCAGGTCCATCATATCCACAAAAATCCGCTGCTCCCAAAGGGAATTCTGGATTGATCCGAACAGGCGAACCAGTTCCTCGCTGAATTTTTCCTTGTACCGCTCCTCCGCCTTGAACACTACTTCGCAGGTGGGAAGCTGTACTCCCTTGAATTCGATCAGCCCCGTGTCAAAAAAGTAGAGGGTGTTTTTCCGGGCCAGGGTGCATTTTTCCGTGGTATTTTCTTTCTGGAAGTTCATAAACACCTGTTTCGTGATCATGATCCGGGATTCCCTGGAGGAAAGCTCGTTGGCCCTGGTCTGGAGCCGGGCCCCGGTATTAAGGAGAAAGCCCGAAAGGTTCCCCTGCTCGGTGATGATCAGGGGGATCGAAGTATTCCCCCCGGTTATACCCGCGGAAAGTTTGAAAACCGGCAAAATAGTGGCGTCCCCGGTTCGCCTGGTGGAGATCGACGGATCCCCGATCACGTCGGTTTTGCCAAAATAGTCCATGATCCCCAGAGTGGCGGTGATGGCGTCCGAGGCGGCGGCGGCCACCAGGACGATTTCATCCCCCCGTTCCCGCTGGCTCACCGCCCCGCACTGGGTACAGATCAGCTGAATTTCGTTGTTGATGGTCCGGTCCAGGGTGTGGAGCATGGAGAGGTTTTTCCGGGAATCCTGGCAGAATTTAGTGTACCCGTGGATGTCCAGCATCCCGATATACAGGTTCGATATGGAAATAGTCCGTTTGAGGTCACCGGCCTCGGGGAACTGCTTGTCAGGGATTACCAGTTCCCGCCAGAGCTTTCGGTGGGTTGAGAGTGAAATACCGGAAAAAAAGCCCCAATACAGGCGCTTGATCAGCTCAAAGGCCCGCAATATTACCGGATGGGAGCGCTTGTCCCGGATAATCGGGGCGGCGTACTCCCGGAGCTGCGAGAAAATCGTTATTTCCTTGCCTATTATGCGGTCATACAGGAAAGAAAACAACTCGTAATCGGAAACACTTTCGTTATAGTCTTCTAATTCTTTCACTTTTCGCTTCTTGTTACTGCGTTTTTAAGGGTATGTATTTATAGCATAAACTACTTTTATAATATAGCCCTTCGGAGGCAGGAAAGAAAAAACAAAAAAGCGGGAAAGGCGCTGGTTCCTCCGGCTCTTTTTTGCTATACTAGATCTGGAGGGGCATTATGGAAACAGCATCTTTTTTGAACGACTCGGGCATCGCGCTTACCGAGGCAAATCGCCCCTACGAGGCGATTCCCCTGTTTCGCAAGGCCCTGATTATGGAGCCGGAAAACCCCCTGCTCTGGCTGAATCTGGGGATCGCCCAGCAGCGAACCGGAGAGTACGAAGAGGCGATCAACAGCTTCCAGCGGGCGGTCTGCATTGAAAACAGCCTGGCGGAAGCCTGGGTTTCCCTGGGGCTGATCTATTACGAACTGGAACAGTTTGAACTGGCCGAAGAATGTTACCATTCGGCCCTGATGCAGGACGAAAACGCCCCCAAAACCTGGAACAACCTGGGGGTTTTGTATTTTGTGGAGGGGAGCTTTGAGGAGGCCCGCCACTGTTTTGAAGAGGCGGTGAGCCTTTCCCCCCTGTATTATGAGGCCCTGTTTAACCTTCGGGACACCTGCCGGGAGCTTGAGGATTACCGGGCCGCGGCGGAATTTGAGCGGATCCTGTCCGGGCTCCCCGAACGGCGCTCCCCCGTCAACCGTACCGGCCCGGTGGAATAAACGCCTCCATGAAGATCCTCTATGCGGCGGAACTGGTGGGCAAGGCCGGGGTCTACGCCGTGAAAAAGGGCCTTCCGGCCCTGAAAAAACGGTATAACTGGGATTTTCTCATTATCAACGCCAACGGCGCCACGGGGGGCAGCGGTCTGGGCCGGAACCACGCGGGCTACCTTCGCAAACTGGGGGCCAACGTGCTGACCACCGGGGAATGCTGCTTCTACAAAAAAGACCTGACCGAAAATCTGGAAAAGATACCCTATGTGCTGAGGCCGGAAAACCTCAATGCCGGCGCGCCGGGTTTCGGTTCCCGGATCTATAAAGCCGGGGACGAAAAGGTCGCCGTGGCGGTGCTGCTGGGCCAGAGCGGTTTCAACCGGCTCCACGGGAACAACCCCTATGCCCTGCTGCCCTCCCTGCTGGAACGGCTCCGGCAGGAAACCCCGTATATTATTGTGGACTTTCACGCCAGAGCCACGGCGGAAAAACAGACGCTTTTTTTCACCGCCGATGGCCGCTGTTCCGCGGTAATTGGTTCCCACACCCGGGTCCAGACCGCCGACGAGGCGATCCTCCCCGGCGGCACCGCGGTAATTACCGACGCGGGCCGGACCGGCAGCGTCCAGTCCGTTGGGGGCTGCGATCCCCGGTCCCGGATACAGGAATACCTGACCGGCATCCCCGACTGGACCCGGGACGCCGGGGCCAAACCGGAAGTGCAGGGCGTTTTTATCGAACTGGATCGAAACGGGAAAGCCCGCTCCATTGAGCGGTTCCGGGAGGCCCTGCCGGATATGCCCCTGCCCGAGACCCCGGCTGCCGCCGGAACTGGGGACGAAGCCCCGGTGGACGGGGAAGCGGAGGCCCTGCCGTGATTGGCCGGGTTCACGCCGTCTCCGGCGGGACGGTTCTCATCGCCCCGAAAGACAACGCCGCCTGTTTCGGCTGCCTGAAAAGCTGCCACGAAGGCCGGATTCTGGTGTCCGCCGCAAACCCCCAAAAACTGCCCCTGCGGCCCGGCCAGATGGTGGAAACCGAAAATTCCCCTCCCGGCCTGCTTTTTCAGAGTCTGGCCGCCATCCTCCCCCTGCCGGCGGGGTTTCTGGCGGGCTTTTTGCTCATCTCCGGCCTCTTCCCCGCCGCCGGAGAAGGGGCCCGGGCCGCCGCCGGGGCTCTGGGCCTGTTCCTGGGGGGGGCCCTGGCGCTGGTAATCCGCCGCCGCCCCCCCAGAGACATAAACCGGGTAAAGCGGGTGATCGCCGGAAGCCCCGATTAGATCCAGGAAGCTCAGGAAACCCAACCGGAGCTTCCCTGCAATACCTCGCCCTTCTACCTCCTCCCCGCCAGGATTTTGTTTTTCCAGAGGGGACTTCGGCTTATCTTGAGTTTCTTCATGTTGACCAGTTCCCGGACCGCCTGTTTTGCGTCTTCTTCGGTCCAGCGGATATTTTCCGCCGCGGCCAGTACCCGGACCGCTTCTTTCAGGGTGAAGGCCCGGCGGTTTCGGCGAAAAAAATCAAGGAGCGGCCCTTCTTCCCGAAGGCCCCCGGCGGCCTCGTCCCGGCGGCGGGCTGTCCTGCCAGCCGGCCTGGATCCGGACTGCTGTTCCGCCCGGTCGCAGACATCGCAACAGCGGGTTTCCGGGCTGTCCCCGGCGCTGTCATAGTCCAGGAGCCGGAGCAGGGCTTCCCGCCGGCAGCGCCGTCCGTTCCGGGCGTAGGCCAAAAGGGAAGCCCGCCGCTCCGTATCGGACTGCCCCTGTTCGCGCCCCCGGGGTCTCTCATCGCCGGGGCCCCAGAGGAGGATCGCCTCCGAAGGGTTTCCGTCCCGGCCAGCCCGGCCCGATTCCTGGAGGTAGGCTTCTACCGAGGGGGGGCAGTCCCGGTGTATCACCGTGCGAATGTCGGCCTTGTCAACGCCCATGCCGTAGGCGCAGGTGGAAACGAGGATTCCCCGGGGGTTGGCGAAAAACCATTTTTCCACCCCGGTCTTTTCTTCCCGGCTCAGGCCCGCATGGTAAAAGCGGATCTCCTCCGCTCCGGGTCGGCCCGCTTCCCTGAATTCTTCCATCAGGTAACGGCTGAGTTTTTCCGTCCCCGGCCTGGAGGAACAAAAGACAATGGCCGGCAGGGGGTTTTTGGTCAGCAGATCCCGAACCGCCAGATCCCGGAGGATGCAGCCCTGGGCCCGGTAACGGATATTGCTCCGATCCGGACTGCCGACGATCCGGCGGGCCGGGGAGCCGAAAACGTATTGTTCGATTTTTTCCAGCACCGGGGCGCTGGCGGTGGCGGTAAAGGCCGTTACCAGCGGGCTCCCCGCGGCGCTGATGATCTCCCGGATCCGCAGATAGGCGGGCCGGAAACTGTCCCCCCATTCACTGACGCAGTGGGCCTCATCGACCACGACATGGAGGATTCCCAGGGTTTTCAGCTTTTCCAACATTCGCCGGGTCAGCAGGACTTCGGGGTTGGCAATGATGAAGCGGCTTTTGCCCGCCGCAAGCTGTTCCCAGATGCGGTTCCGTTCCGCCTCGTCCTGTCCCCCCCGGAGCAGTACCGGATCGAAACCCCGGTCCCGCAGCCGCCGCTCCTGATCCGCCATAAGGGAAAGAATGGGGTAGATCACCAGGGTGGGGCCCTCCAGCAGCATGGCCGGAAGCTGGAAGCAGAGGGACTTTCCCGCCCCTGTGGGGAGGATCACAATCTGCCTGCCGAGGTCCGCGGCTTCGGTTTCCGCCGTAGCTGCCCCGGCCCCGTCCGCAAAATCCGGCCCGCCGCCGGAAGCGCCCGTTTCCCCAGCCCCGCCCGGCTCTTCCGGCCAGCGGACGGGAAAACCCGCGGCGGCGGCGGCTTCGAGCAGATTGGCCGCCACCAGCCGCTGGTAGGGGAAGAGGTAGGAAAGGCCGAACAGTTTTTTTACCGCGCCGCCCAGGGGATCGGGGAACGCCGGGGGCGGATCCGGGGCTTCGTCCGCGGCCCAGATGAAATTTTCATCCATGACAAATACCTCCGCATATAGGGAGCCTCTGGAAACCCCGGTTGGGTTTTCAGAGGTTTCTTATATAACGGCGCGGAGATGCGGGGCGCTTTAAAAAATGCAAAAAAAAGAAGGGTATCCAGGAAGAGCGAAGCTTCGGTTCGCGGTTACTTCCCGGACACCCCGCAGATTTTTGGAAAGCCCTGAAAACTGAAGTTTTCAAAGGCCCCCTCTATCCGTACCCTTATAATCCATATCCGATGCTGAAAAAGATCAGATTGGGATCGAAAACCGCTTTAAATTCATCGTTCATCACATTGTACTGATACGCGGCCTGAAGGTACAATCCGGGAACCACCGAGGTGGTAAACTGCAGCCCCCCCTGCAGAGACAGATGAAAGGTCAAATCCGGTGTATCCTCCATCCATGTTGAGAAACCCGAACCGTTTCTCTTGGGTATCGGAGCGCTCATGAATCCCAGCCCCACATCCACATAGGGAATCAGGCCGACTTTTTTTATCCTGATGGGAACGGCTATGCCGCCAAACGTTTCGACCTGGAGAAAGTCTTCCCCAGTGGTATAGACCCGCAAACCGCCCTCGGTAACTCCGGTTATGAATTTAACATCCACGCCAAAAGCGGGCCCCACTTCAAGGGGATACGCAAGCCCCGCGGAAAACTTAAAGGTATACCATGTTCTGAGCCGTTCCGCATCCCGGTCAGCCTGTTCCCGTTTTTCAACCAGCGTTTTGTCCCCCGCGGCAAAGTCCCCAAAACGGTTGATCCGCCAGATGCCGTAGTCATTCACCCATTC
>JAISBS010000031.1 GCA_031266075.1 Treponema sp. | reverse complement strand
AAGGTATTAGACTCAGGGTACATACCCTTTATAACGCCCTAAAGGGCGGGGTATGTACCCTTCGCTACGAATCAGCGGGCGCTTCTTCTCTTGAGGCCATAGTTGGGCGCATAGTCTTTCATGCCCTTCACCGCGCCGCCTGCCACCGCCCAAAGATACAGGCTGGCAACGCTGCAGTAAGGGCTAAATCGCCGGCGGTACTTTTCAAATAGTTTCCGGTCAATCTTCCTGTGATGATACAACATACGCAGTCCCCTGTGAATAGCCAGATCATTATAACTTAAAATGTTTGGCCTTTGCAAGCAAAATATCAGTATCATTTCAGCAGTCCATGTACCAATCCCTTTAAGTGCTGATAATTGTTTAACTATTTCCTCGTCATTCTTGTTTGGAATATCATCTAAAATAAATTCGCCACGCTTGATTTTATGGGCGAAATTTTTAATATATTCAGCCTTTCTAAAAGAAGTCCCAAATTTTTGTATTTCATCCATGCTCAGGCCGTCAATTGAATCTATGGTTACTTTTCCGGTTTTATCATTTATTCGTTTCCATATAGTTTTTTGTGCGGCTGATGATACCTGCTGTCCAATAATATGATGTATTACCGCGGAGAACAAGTCCCTGTCTGCCGGCCGTTTAATGTATCCTATAGTATCAATTACCTCACCGAGTATGCTGTCTTTACTCTTTAGGTACACTATTTCTTTATCACCGTATTTGAAAAACAAAATATGCCCCTTTGCCAATGAATTTTGTTGTTCAGAAACTGCAATAGAGTTGTTTAAAAACTTCAGTTTTTGAACAACTCTATTGAACAAGTCAAATTTAGCGCATTTTTCACGAAAATGTCACCTGGCGTTCCGGCTGTTGCGAACCTGCGGTTCAACGGCGTTTTGGCGCCCCGGACAAGGGCTTTGCGGCGGCATATATGTCAAGGCATCGTACCAAAGGTACACGACCAGGGCCGGCAAAATGCGGTGGGATTTTTCGTGGGAATGTTCGCCACCGAAGTTGGCGCGCGCAGCGGAATGATTCGGACAAACCGCAGATCGAACCGCCTACTGGCCCAGTAAGGCCCGCAGGACAAAACCCATAAACAGACCTTTTATGTGTCGTTTTTTTCTTGCCCGTTTACCACGGATGGCAAACGGGTTCGTTTAGATATTGCCTTGCATGGGCATATTTTTTGACAGGTGCCACAATATATACATTCTACATTATTTATTTGTTTATATGGCATAATATCCATTTTGCATTTTTTTACACATAAACCACATCCAGTACATTTTTTAATATTAACTTCATATTTTTTTGAAGGTATCTTATTTCCTATGGCAAGTACTATTCCCCACGGACATAAATATTTGCATAAAGGACGACTTATAATTATTGTCAGAAAAATGAATACCAATATTTGCAGCACATACACAAATGTTGGTAATTCTATTTTTATATTATCACCAATAAAAAAAGGCAAAACCAATAATAAATATTTTAAATATCGTAAATAAGTATCACCCTTGTATGTTTTTATTTTTAATGGAAATTTGATTTTATGTATTAAATCCTGAAACAATCCCAAAGGACAAATCTTGCCACAAAATTTCCTTCCTGAAGCAAAAATGACAATAATTACTATTCCAATTTCTATGAATAAAAAAACATTCTGGGAAAATGGCAAATTTTTTAACACTTCCTGTTCCATAAGACGCTCCTGTTATGCGCGGTTGTGCCGTCCCCCTATATATGTCTTAAATATTGTTGTAAAATACTCTCAGTATGCTTTATTTTTTGAAAAATTTCTTTCTTTTCGATTTTATCATTTTTGTTTTTCAGAAAAATACGAATTTCGTTTATATGAGTTTTCATTTCTTCAAACGCGCCATCAAAATTGGATATTCCACGGTATTTATCCCGATATGAAGTCAACATTTTATCGACAATTGTTCTGCACCAATCAGATGTTTGATAATATAATGTATCTTTTAGAAGAACTGCTATTTCTTCATAATCTTCAAACAAATCAAGTTTACATGTTGCGGTATCATCAAAAGGGAATTTCTGCAAAAGTGCGGCTATATATTTTTGAAACATATCACTATATGACCGTCCAAAAATATCAAATAATTCCTGCCATAGTTTTATCCATTGCCTTCTGCTATCGGTGTAACGAATACGATGTTTAGCCTCATAGTCTATAACGTATTCCCACGTAATATCATACAAAACCCAATAAACCGCTTCTTCAATATTTGATGTAACTTTTTCGTCTAATACTTGTCCGCGTTCATCAGAACGCCGGTAAAATTCACCACTTTCAAAAAAATAATATAGCCCGTCATTATTCGGAGGCCGTTCATTCAAAATCGTAAAGGAAAAATTGGTTTTATTGTACTGGGGGAGTCTTTGCAATAAAGACATAATACGATTGTTCCAATCTAATATCTTTTTCAAATTGCCATATTCTCCAAAAATATATCCTTTCAAAAGAATAGAGTTGTTTAAAAACTTCAGTTTTTGAACAACTCCGCTTAAAAGTAGTAAAAATGCGGAGTATTGAAACCCGCAGGATTTCTTGCGAGACTTGCAAGCTAGCCTTTGGTTGGCAGATAACCAACCGGGTTATTGAACAAGTCCAATATATACAACTTTTTAATTCAAGTCAAGTTTTTAACGATTATTTTTTGTACAAGGGAACCTCTAAAAACCGGTTGCTTTTCTCGGTTCCCTTACGGTTTCTCGTGTTTCACGCCGCGAACATCCGGTCGCCTGAACAATTTCAGCGGGACCGTATCCGTTTTGTTTCATCTGTATGATTATTTTCCGCCGTTCGCAGAGTGCTTCGGTACTCAGCCCTCTTCCTTTTCCATGCGAATATTATATCATGTCTCTTTTATTCTGTCTATATTAGTATTGCCGGGCCAGTAATCAGAAGGCCGATACCTTATGAGAACAACATACCGCGTGGGCTCTGCCGCGCGGTTGTTGATTCGGGCGGCCAAAACCCCTTAATACCGCATAAGCGGCTTCGATACAGCCGGAATGTTTTCAGCGGTTCACACAAAAATCCACAAGCGCACCAGGCTCCCAGAGCAGGGGTTCCGGGAGCCCGCAGCCCCGGCGAATCTGTATACGGGATAATGGTTCAGGGCTCCCGGCCCAGCCGGGGAATATAGATGCGGTAGAGGCCCCGTGTGTTTTCGGTGATGAAACGGCCGTCCAGGGTTTCGTCTTTTTCCAGGGTCTCAAAGCGGAAGGGGCCGTTGACCCGCCACGGGTTGAGCAGCCCGGTGGTGATGGCGTCAACCGGACAGTAGAGGGAACAACGCATACACATCGTGCAGTTCCAGCCGAAGCGGAACCGCCCCTGCTCCAGGCTGATGTTTCCAGCAGGGCAGTCCCGGATACAGCGCCCGCAGCGGGTACAGGCATCCTGCCGTATCCGGTAGAACCTGCCGTTGAGCCGGGCCCCGGGCCACTGTATCCTGAACACCCAGGAATTGATCCGGTGGAGCAGGGCGTAGGGGATAAACGACTTTTTCCCGGCGATGATATTTTCCGCCAGTGTATTGCTCCACCGTTTTGCGGCGCCGTACATTTGTTTGATGAGATTGTCGGGAAAGCGGACGATGATGTTGTAGGGCATCAAAAAATGATAGTCCCCCAGCAGGGTACAGGAGCGGAGAAGCCGTATCAAAAGATGGGAGGAACCGTTATTGGGGCAGGTGGGCTCCCCGGAAGTTTTAAAGATGAATACCGGTTTGTCCCTGAGCCCCAGGGTTTTGACATACCGGAAGAACGGTTCCGGCAGGTTGAAGGCATAGATAGGGTAGCCGAGGCCGATTATTTCGGCTTCGTCGATAGCGGACCCCGGCATACCGGACGCGGTGTCCCCGCCGGTTCCGGCGGAAACTCTGGTGCAGTCAAAAATATCCGCGCGGTATCCCCGGACTGTGAAGCTGCTCTGAATCAGTTCTGCCGCCTTTAGGGTATTGCCGGTGCCGCTCCATACGATTAGTAATACACGCTTCATGATGATCCGCCGCAGTAACGCACAGGCGTTTAAAAAACCGTCCGTCAACAGGGGGGACGGATGCACAGGCCTTTTGAGGCGGCATACTGTTTGATCTCCCGGATCGTAGTGGTCCCGAAGTGGAGCAGGGACGCCACCAGCGCGGCGTCGGCATTGCCCCATCGATCCTCCACTCCCGGCGCGCCGGAGCCGAGCAGTACGCAGGTGATCTGGTCGAGGTTCCCCGCGCCGCCGGAGGCGATCACCGGCACCGGCACGGCGTCCAGAATGGTCCGGGTCAGTTCCAGATCGTAGCCCGCGCCGGTGCCGTCGGCGTCGATGGAGTTGAGGAGGATCTCCCCGGCCCCCAGTTCCACCGCCCGGACAGCCCAGGCCACCGCGTCCAGTCCCGTGTCCCGCCGGCCTCCGTGGGACCAGGCGGTCCATGCGGAACGCTTCGCGTTCTGTTCGGAGTTTCCGTCCCGCGAAAACTCCGCGCCCCGCGACGGTTCAACCCTTTTCGCGTCTATCGAAAGTACCACGCATTGGCTGCCGTAGGCACGGGCCATTTCGGAAAGGAGCGCCGGGTTTTCCAGCGCCGAAGTGCAGACTGAAACTTTATCCGCCCCGGCGTTCATGGCCTCCCGCATATCCTCCACGTTGCGGATGCCGCCGCCCACACAGAGGGGAATGAAAACCTCCGCCGCCACCTGGCGGACCACGTCCAAAAGGGTGGCCCGGCTTTTATAGGACGCGCCAATGTCCAGGAAGGTCAGCTCGTCGGCTCCGTCGTCGTTGTAGCGCCGGGCCAGTTCCACCGGGTCTCCCGCGTCGGCAATGCCCTTGAACTTTACGCCCTTTACCACCCTGCCTTCATCTACATCCAGACAGGGGATGATCCGTTTTGCCTGCATCACTACTCCTTTTTTCCCGATCCGCGGCGCGCCTAAAATGAGGTCCGCGGCGCGCCGCTCAAGCTAAAGCTTTCGCGTTTATACCGGGTACTGTGGCCGTTGCCGGGCGCCGGCCTTGCGCTACTGTTACCCGGCAAACGCTCCTTGACAGAGCGCCTAAACCGAGGCCCAGTTTTCCAAAAGCCGCAGGCCCGCGGCGCCGGATTTTTCCGGGTGGAACTGGACCGCCGCCAGGGCGCCCCGTTCTACCGCGGAACAGTAGCGCAGATAATAGTCCGCCTCCGCGGCGGTGGCCGCCGGATTGTCGGGGGCTGCGTAATAGGAGTGGATATAATAGAAAAAGGTGTTCTCCGGGAGGCCCTGGAAAAGTTTTGAGCCGGGGCGGGGCAGGGTCTGGTTCCAGCCTATCTGGGGAACCTTGCGGCCCGGAAAGCGCCGGACCGCGCCGGGCACCAAACCGAGGCCCCGTGTTTTTTTTCCGTTTACCGGCGGGGCCTCCTCGGAGGAATCGAAAAGGAGCTGGAGGCCGATGCAGATGCCAAGGAAGGGCCTGTCCGCGGCGATCCAGTCCCGGATGGCGGCGGCGTAGCCGGATTGTTCCAGGGATGCCATGGCGGTGGCGAAGTGGCCGTCACCGGGAAAGATGATCCGCTCGAAGGGGGAAGCGGCGGGGGAAAGTTCCTCTGGTCCCGAGGCAAAACGGGCGGGGATGGACAGCCGTCGCAGGGCGTTCATCACCGAGCCCAGGTTGCCCGCGCCGTAGTCGATGACCCCGGCCATGCCGCTCATACGATGACCCCCGGCCCGGCCAGGTCGCCCTTGGTGGAGGGGATACCGTTGGCGGCGCGGCTGTCGATTTCCAGGGCCTGCCGGAGGGCCCGGGCCGCGGCTTTGAACAGGGCCTCGATTTTGTGGTGATCGCTGCGGCCCCGGATAATTTCCAGGTGGAGGTTGACGCCCGCGGCGTTTACAAAGGCCAGCCAGAAATCCTCCACCGTGTCGGTCTGGAAGCTCAGTTCAGCGGGGCCGTTTCCGGGGCCGGAAGCGGATTCCGGCGCCGCCGAAACCAGGGGGACGCCGGAGAGTCCGCCTTCAAAAAAGAGGAAGGGGCGGCCCGAAACATCCGCCGCCGTCCGGGCCAGGGTTTCGTCCATGGGAAAAAGGCAGCTCCCGTTCCGGCGTATGCCCCGCTTGTCCCCTGCGGCTTTGGCAAAGCACTGGCCCAGCACGAGGCCCGTATCTTCCACCAGGTGGTGCTGATCTACTTCAAGGTCGCCCCTGGCTTTAATTTCAAGGTCAAAAAGGCCGTGGCGGGCAAAGGTGTTGAGCATGTGGGCCATGAAGCCCAGGGGATAGTCCAGCTTCGCTTCTCCCGTGCCGTCCAGATCGAGCCGCACGGTAATGTCCGTCTCTTTGGTGGTTCTGGTGATTTCCGCGATTCTTTGCATCCTAAAACTCCTCACGTGGGGGGCGCAATAAAAGCGCCCCCATAAGGGGCGTAAGATAAAAATGCAGCGCACGCCCGGCGCCCGGTAAATGTAACACCTCCCCAGCAATGCAGCCCGGCTTTAGCCGGGCGACCGCGCCGCGGACCGAAGTAAAAGCCCGCCATAGGGGGGTAGCGGAAGACTTGCTCCGGGCCGAAGGCCCTCCGCAAGTCTTTAAGGAGTTTTGCCTACGGCAAAACTCCACGATCAGGGGGCAAGGCTGGAGCGCAGGGGGGGCGGACAAAAATGTTTCCCCTGCCGGATGTATGTCCGGAAATCGCCCCCCTTCTTACATTCCCCGCTTTCCGTTTGCCCTAAAGCACCACTTTCCGCAGATCGTATTCCACAATATCTGTCGCGCCGAGCTTCTTCAAGCGGGGGATGATGGCGGCGACTTCGCTTTTTTTTACGGCGATTTTTACCGCATAGCCTTCGTCTCCGTAGAGGGGGGCCACGGTGGGGCTTCGCATGGCGGGGATGCCTGCGGCGATTTCGGCGAACCGGGCTTTGGGGACGTTCATTTCCAGCATCACCCGGTCCCGGCCATCGAGAACCGCCCGGAAGAGCATGGCCAGTTCCTCGACCCGGCTCCGTTTTTCCCGGTTTGCCAGGGCCGCTTTGGAGGCTATGAACCGGGTGGAGGATTCCAGGATTTCCGCGATGATGCGGAGGCCGTTGTCCCTGAGGGTTTGTCCTGAGGAGGTGTTGTCGATGATCATGTCCGCGTCGTCGGGGGGGAAGACTTCGGTGGCCCCGTAGGTCCGGAGAATCCGGTACTGGTAGCCTGAGGATTTGAGCCAGGATTCGGCGAGGTTTACGTATTCGGTGGCGGCGACCAGTTTTTTTGACCGGAGATGCATTTCGTCAAGGTTTGCGGGAACCGCCGCCACGATGCGGACACGGTCGAAACCCAGGTCGAGGATCTCCTCCACATCGGCGCCGCTTTCCCTGATCCAGTCGATGCCGGTGAAGCCTGCGTCGTGGCTCCCCAGCTCCAGAAGCTCCCCCACATTCTGGGGTTTCATGATTTTGGCGTCCAGCCAGTCCGCGGCGGCGGCAGGCCGGTAGGTTCGGTCCGCCAGAAAGATGGGATAGCCGGCATCGGAAAAAAGCCGGGACACGTTGTCGAAGATCCGGCCCTTGGGAATCAGTATCCGCAGTTTGTCCATTGGTCGCTCCAAAAAAGAAAGTTTAGCGGGATTGTGTGCATGGGTCAAGGCGCATTACGCCATAATTTTTCTAAGTGAAAAGGGGCGTAACGCGGCGTATTGCCTTATTGAAAACGCAGTGTATCCGGCAGGCGTTTTCCCGCTTCCCGCAGGGAAAGGGGCGACAAACGGGCCTGGTGGCGGGTTAGAAAATTTTTTACCCACCGGGGGTTGGTCTTGCTGTACTCCCGAAGGCTCCAGCCGATGGCCTTGTTAATGAAAAATTCCTCCTGCCCGAAATTGTTGATGATGATTTGTTCAAGCAGGCGGGTGTCGGTTTGTTCTTTCCGTCCAAGCTGGTGGTCAATGGCGACCCGGCGGAGCCAGATGTTTTTATCGAGGCTCCATGTACGCAATGTGCTGTTCAGCCGGGGAAACCGCAGGGCGATGCGGCCAACGATCCGGTCAAGGCCGTCGATGGTGTCCCACCATGATTTTGTGATGATTAGGTTTTTTAACCGCGGGATGTCTTCCGGGCTGAGCTGGTCGTTCAACACGGCAAGATAGCCCAGCGCCAGGTATTGAAATTCCCGTGGCGCTTTTTTCCAGCACCTGTTGACAAAGGTCCAGTCGGCGGCGGTCTCGCGCGCCGCGCTTTTATACAATTCCCCGCTGAGGATTTTTCGTTTTGGCGTGGGTATGCCCAGGAACGGAAACTGGCCGCGCATATAGGCGGACATTTTTTTCGCCGCCTCCGGATCCGCGTTGTCCTGAAAGGAGGTGAAGGTTTCCTGGTAATTCATGGCTGCTTCCCGTTTTCTGTAAAACGGATAATCATGAATCCCGCGGCCCCGATGCTGTAGTCCTTCTGTTCTTCCCAGGCGGCGATCAGAGTGTCCCCGCAAAGGGCTGCGGAGGTGTAGGCAAAGCCGGGTGGCAGGGCGGGCAGGGTCAGGGGCCGCGGCGCTGCGGCAGAGCCGGCGGGTGCGACGCTGAAAAATCCCCGGCCATTGGGAAAAATCGCCAGGGCGGCGCCGGGGCGCTCCACCGTTGGTTCCCGGTAAAACCCGGCGATTTCACGGCTCCCGGCTTCCGCCGTCCCGCCGCCGCTTTCACTGTCCGAAACCGTGGCTCCGCCCGAAGGCTTGCCGCCGGGGAAGCCGCCGGCGGAAAAATAACGAGGGCTGCGGCGATCCGGGAAAATCACCGTGGCAAGGCCGTCGCCGGGGCTTTGGGCAAAGGCGGCCTCCAGAACGGCGCGCAACGGGGCCGGCGCGGTGTTTGCGGGCTCCGGGAGGGCGGAATTTTGAAAATCGCCGGGGGAAACGGCTTCTCCTCTATTGGTCAGGCGGTCCGTCCGGTAATGGACAATCTCAGGGGCGGCGGCATCTTTCCGGACCGCCCGGTAATACCAGCGCCCGTCATGGCCGAAGCGCAGAGTGTCCAGATTCCAGCCCTCTTCCGCGGGAAAGCTGTCAAAGGCGGGCAGATTCATGGGCCGGAGTTCCGGGCTCTCCGGTTCATCGGGCCATATGGAAAATATACGGGGCGAAGGAAGAGGCAGTTCCGGACCGGCGAAAAAATCATCCCGGTAGAGGAGGGCCGCCATGGATTCCCCAAAAGGGAACAGGGCCGCCAGGGTGTATTGGCCCCAATATGCGGCGTCCGCAAAACGGTAGAGCGCGATGCCCCGGTCAGGAGCCGGTTCTTCGGCATTCGGGGGGGCGAAGATCAGCAGGCCGTCCCGGTTCACCCCAAAAATCAGCAGCGCACCCCAGGGATATATGGCGCGGATATGCCGGGCCAGAGGCCAGGGGGCGAAGGGAGAAAGCCCCGCCTCATCGGGAAACGCGATCTGCCGGGGGCCGTCTTCGGCAAGTTCAAACCAGAGCGGGTTTTCCCCGGCCTCAATCAGCGCCAGCGGCACGGGGGTAAAGGAAGCCGCACCCGCCTGTGCCTGCTCCGTCCGGGAGCTGCAGGAACCAAAAAAAACCAACAGTATCAGCAGTCCCGCAGAAAACTTCATGGGCTTATCTTAGCGTAAAAAAGGGGGAGGGAGAAGGGAGCGCGTTGCCTTACGTAAAATCTGACCGAAAAAGGGGGCGGAATCCTGGCCGCGCATATCGTGTTTATAATGGAGTTGAGGGTGTCCAAAAAGTTTGAAAAACCTGTTCGGACAGCTTCCTTGATGCGGCATTTGCATACCGTTTCAACGAAACGGGAGTAAAAACATCGGACTAAAAGTCCGCGAAGTGTCCGGGAAATAATCTCGAACCGAAAGTTCGCATTTCCTGGACATCCCCAACAATCGCTAAAAAACAGCTTGACAAAATCGTTGGGCACTTCGTATAACAGGACTGTTTACGAGCCCCGCACCCATAGCCGGGAACGGTGTCAATCACCGTTCCTCTCTCCGGTAGTCCTGCCCGTCCAGTTGCAGGATGTTTGAGTCAATGAACCTCCATGTCATACGCACCTTGTGGGTTTTTCCGTCAACGAACATGAGCATTTCAATCCTGTTCCCATTAACCGTGTAGGTTCCGCTGACGCTGGTAACCACGCTTTCGCCCCGGTTGCGCTGTTCCTGTTCGACAGCTCGTCTTGCCGCTTCGCTTTCCTCACTCATCGCAAACGTACCGTCGGCGTTAAACTGAAACGAGTAGCATGATTATACTAAATAACCGGGTATAATTAATGGAGTTGTATTCTTGCGTCATCCGTAGTAAATTGCCATTTGATCGTCTTCTTATTCCGGTTCCGGTCGTGCTGCCATGCACGAATCTCTTTCCTCAGCTTCGACAGTGTGTCTATCCGGCGGTTTAAGCATTGCGAACTCAACGCGCTTAACTCTATCTCCGCCATGTTCAGCCAACTCCCATGTTTGGGGGTGAAATGAACCTCAAGCCTTTGCGCCATTTCCAGCGCCTCCTCCGCCGGAAATGCCTCATACAGCGATGCTAT
>JAISBS010000041.1 GCA_031266075.1 Treponema sp. | reverse complement strand
CCCATGCGACACCTTGTTTCATCCCGCGGCGCGCCCTCCGCTTCAAATCCTGCCTTCTGCCGGAAAACTAAAAAAGTCATGCCATGGGCATGACTTTTCGCTTCTTTGAGCCGTGCAGGATTCGAACCTCCGACCACCGCCTTAAAAGGGCGATGCTCTACCTACTGAGCTAACGGCCCGTAATTCCTTATCCTATATAGAATTATCAATAGTTGTGGCGATATTTCTATTCTATACAGTAGTTGTTTATTGATATATTGGATTACAAAAAATGTCAAGAGGAGACAGGCCATTTTTGGCGAATTCCGGGGGATTTTTCATGGTTTTCTGGAAAAGTATCACCTTTCATATTACCTCCGGGGCTGTGTTTTTGGTTTTGGGAAGCTTTTTTTATTCGTGGCGAGGATTTAATACCCCGCCCTTGATGTTGCGTAAGCAACTACTCTGCCGCGCGGTTGTTGATTGCATTACTAAACTCACTGTTTTCTGAAATGTCAGGATATTTATAACTGACTTTTGTTAAAGATCGGTTTTCCAGAAAAAAGGCATTTTTTTTGCTTAACTTGTCAATAATACCGTCATTAATGAAAAGCCTGATGTTCAAATGTTCGGCGCCATATTTTTCTACAAGTGCCAATTTTAAATTTTTTACAAATATCTCCTGATATTTGTAAATATAAACTTTGGTATACCCGAAAGCCCGCGCGATTTGAATAATGGCAAATACTGTTAAGGGTATGTCGAAAATATAATAACAAAAAAGCAAATATTTATAATATAAGTCCATTCTGTTTTGTTCTGACATTTTTATAAAACAACTTCTTGTTTCATTTGTTTTTGGGCACAAAGCACTTGAAAAAAGCAAAGCGGTTAATGAATCAATTCCGTCGGCAAGAAAGAGATAAGATTTGAAAGGCTCTGTACTTACTTTCCAAAGGAATTCCCCCTGCGCTTCAATCGGCTTTTCTTCAGACGGCCCCAAAATCAGCGCGGCGATCTCCAGTGCCTTTACCCTTATTTCCTGTTCAGGTGTCATAAAGTACCTCCGCCTTATATATGGCGGAGCGGGAGGAGGGATTAATGCCAAGGGTTTTTTCAAGGAAATTTCAGGTTTTTTAGCGGGCTATTTCTTGCTCTTTTTAGGTGCAGCTTCCGTATTCTTAGGAGGCCGACCCTTACCCCGCACCTTGCGGATGGCTTCCAGGGCGGACTTGGCGTATAAAACATCTTTTGTTACCGGCTTTATACCGGCTCGTATAAGCCTTTGTTTTGCGGTCAAGTATGTTATTTCAAGCTTTTCGGCCATTTCCTGGATTGTTAGATATTCACCAGCCAATTTCACATTCTCCTTATCGGTAAATGTATCTAAAAGGCTAAATTTTTTCAAATTCCTAAACAACTGTTTAAATAAAATCGATAAATTCTTGCTTTCTTGGGTTTAAGAGTGAAAGACCTTTTTAAAGTATTTTTTAAGTTTTTGAGAATGGCCGGTGAAAGAAAGGGCATTTATAGAGTTTGGGGGCCCTGCGGCAGACTACACCGCGCCGGCCTTATGTGTCCCGATTGCTTTTAGCTGATGAAGGAACAAGAAAAGAAGAAAGAGGAGACTGCTATATGAAGGCAAAAGGCCTTATGCGGATACTTTCTGCTCCACCCTGAGACGGAAGCCTAGATTATCAAGCACTTTCATCACCGTTAAGAAAGACGGGTTTCCTGCGGGGGAAAGGGATTTGTACAAGCTGACCCGGTCAAGATTAAGTTCCCTGGCGATTTGGGCCATTCCCTTTGAACGGGCTATGTCTCCGATAGCTTTTAACAGATACTCGGGATCGTTTTCCTGTATGGCAAGTTCGATGACCGCCTCAATCGTGCCTACCACGTCTTCTTTGGTCTCAATTTGGTCCGCAAGGTTCCAATCGCTAAAAGTTACTTTCTTCTCGTCCATGCTATTCCTCCTCATCCGGGTTAAAAACGGCGGCTATCTTTTTAGCCTGTTTTATATCTTCGTCCTGAGTGGCCTTATCGCCGCCGCAGAGCAGGATAATAATTTCCTTCCCGGTATCCTGACAACCTGTGGTTGTCTTGTAATACACCCGGTAGCCGGGGCCGTAATTGATACGCATTTCGGAGACGCCCTCTCCGACCGGTTTTACATCGCCCGGGTTCCCCTGCTTGAGCCGTTCAATCCGGGCGTTGACACGGTATCTGGCCCGCTCATCCCGCAGGTTCCTAATCCACCTTTTATAAACGCTCGATTCGCGTATCTCCATGGTTCAAGTGTAGTCTATAGACAACAGATTATCAAGAGGATTTTCAAGAATTTTTCGGATTTTTTACCGGGTTATTTTTTAGGTTTGGCCGGGGTTTCGAGCTCGGCTTTCTTGGGGCGGCCTACAGGGTTAAAGTCTTTTATCGCTTTAACCACGTTTGGCGCATATATATTTGTTCGACCTACTTTGCGAACAGGACTTATTCCCGCAAGTCTAAGACGGCTTTTTACTGTTTCAAATGATAATTCGAGCCTGTCAGCAATTTCTTTGACCGTTAATTCATCCATATCGGTCAATTTAATGGAAAAATTGAGAAAATTCAAGATATTCCTATACAAATAGATAGTAAAAAAAAGGAGAAAAGATAAAAAATTTACTCGATATCGGTCAAATTATGTTGATAATTTAACCGATATGGGTTATATTAATATATAGATGATATAAAAGAGCCCCCCGGAAGGTGTAACGGACTTCCGGGGGGCTTTCACCGGCAGCCAGCTCCAAAGGACCGTTACCCCAAGGGGCTTTTTTATTTCGGAGGAAATTAGAGATGCACAAGACTGTAAGTGAAGCAAAGGAGGAGATCAATGAGAAACGCCGACACGGGAGAACTCCTCATACCTGAAGTCTTTGCCAGCCGGATGTTTTTCACGGACGCGGAAGTTGCCGAGATAGCCGGGAAAAACACGCAGACTATAAGCCGCTGGAGGCGGGAAGGATATTTAGAAGCGGCCCGCTTCGGAAAGCGGTCGGTGATGTTCCGCCGGGCCGAAGTCGAGCGGCTTGTCAAGGGGGAAATTGATTTTTCCAAACCGCCAAAGAAAAGGAAGGAATAATGGCGCTTAAAAAAGAATATCAAAAAACGCCGGCTCGAAGAAGTTCAAAGAGAATACGCGGATGTCTGTGAATCCGTGCATTTTTTGCGGGGTTGTCTCCAGGGCCTCCGTGATGAACTGGCTGTTATCACCGGGGAATAAGGGAGGGAGCGCGGATGATCACGAAAGAGTGGCTGAAGAATCTATACGAGCTTTTAAACAAAGAGGAGGAGGCAAGAAGGTGGTATGAAGTCGCTACTAGCACGCTTGCGGACGCGAAAAGAAATTTCCGTATCGCCTGTGAATTTTTAGAAAATCTCGATGAATGTATTACTGGGTTGCGGCAGGAAATTGATATGCTCGCCGTAAGCAACCACAAGATTTTTTATCAAATTAATAATTCTCCTGACCCGGAAAAAGACGGCGATTTATCGTGATTTAACCTCCGGGGCTCCCGGTAGCGGGGAAGCGGGATACGCGGGCCGTTGGCCGGACGATCACCCGGAGGTTTTTTATAACAAGGCGGAGGGAACATGAAGTACAAGATTTTTTATCTGCTTGTAAGGGCGGCCCGTAATTTCTCAAGTATTTACGCGGAAATATCTGAACAATAAAAGCACGATAAACGCACGAAGGTCAAGTCCCATGGGGACGCAGATCACGCGGTTTTTGGCGGCCCCTTCTTCAAAATCAATACCGGAAAAGCAAGCCGAAACTCATGGCGTATACCGGCTGAAATCCGGGGTCAAGCCCCAGTTCCCTGCCGTACATCGAAAAATCGAGCTTGACAAAGGTCAGATCAAGGCCGAAACCCGCAGCGGGGAGGGCGTCGGCAATACCGGCCCGGATACTCAATACGTTGAGCAGCACCAACTCCACGCCGAGCCCCACATTGAGAATCGGGTTCCGGGGAATAAGGGCGGCGAGGTCCAGAAAATCATGGTAATCGGCCATAACGGAAAACCGGGAAATGTACCGGTCCAGAAACGATGAACGGATCCGGTACTTGAGGCCCAGATCCAATCGGGGCTTTAGGGCGCCGTATGCCCGGACAGGAACTTCCTGATTCTGAAAACCCCGGTAAGAGGAAAAGGTACTAATCAAAGCCGGCGAATACGCATCAAAGCACACCAGGGCGGCAGTAAGATCCCGGGCAAAGGTGTACGCAAGCCCCAAATCCAGCCCCAGGCCCAGGTAGGTCTTGAATTCATTGCCCAGCGGATCGTCAAAAAGCTCTTCCACATCAAAAACCGGCGCATCCAGTTTCAGGCCGCCCCGGAAAAATCCTTTCCCCAGAAAACCAAGGTCAAGTACGTGATCCTGAACCTCCAGCACCCGAAAAGAATAGCCGCTCACAATCAGCATCTCCCCCAAAACCGCGGGCCGCAGGGTAAGGCCGCTCATCAGCGCATCGGTGCGGAAACGGCTGAAAATGCCAAGCCCCAGGCCCCTGCCAACCCAGCCCAGGGCGAGGGGGCCGCCCAAATCAAAACCCGCGGCAAAGCCCTTCTTTCCCACAATGCCGGAAAGATCCAGGGCGCCCAGCCCCGAATCAATACTCATCACCGTATCAAGAATTTCAAAGATCGGGCCGTAGCCGTTAAAGCTCAGTTCCGCGATACTGTATTCTTCTTCCACCCCCACAAAGGCGGAAGGATTCGTAAAAAGGGAATAAAAATCATCCGCCAGGGCCGCATGGGCGCCCCCCATGGCGGACGCGCGGGCCGACGGCATGACAAAGGGATCGATGGATTCTCCCAAAAGAGAAACCGGAGAAAAAGTGAAAAACAAAAGAACGCCCACAAGACAAACTGGTTTTAAAAAACGCATTTACGGTCCCGGGGGAGCAGGAATCAGATTAAGCCCGTTAAGGATGTCTTTTAACCGGCTGTTGGATCCCGCGTCTTCATATTTTCCAATCGCCGCCTGGGCCAGAGCTACCGCCAGCTTGGCGGCGTCACTGTTTGAAGGCTCTTCGGGATTAAAATCGGTGAAAAAGTCGTCACTATTACCCTTTGCCTCCGCCGCCAGCAGAACCGCCGCGGCGACAGCCAGGTCGTCGGGCTTCGCCTGATTTACAAAGGCTTCAAAGGCGGTGGCATCCCCCGGATCGGGCAGCACGCCCGCCAGGATCGCGCTGGTATCTTCAAGGTTGGTCAATTCATTGAGCGTTTGGGTAACCAGATTCGCAACGCCCTCCGGGTCATCCAGAATCTCGGTAATCTCGGCGATATTGGCAATCTGTCCTATCAGAACCGGGCCCAGGTTTGACGCATTGGCCGCGGCCTGGAGCGCCGCCGCCTGGAGGATGCTTGCCTCGTCCGCGCCGGCCCCTTCCATCGCGTCCTTGATGTTTTGTAAAACCGCATAAGACATATCAGGATCGCCTTCGGAATAACTGATAAGTTCCGCCACATTATCAACCGTTACCGGGGGAATCAAAGAAACGGGATTCCGGGCCGCCCAGGGCGCCAGGGAGGTGGAAAAAAAACCGGTACAGGAAGCGGCGAAAAAAACCATCCCCAGAGCGGAAAAAAGAAGGGTCATGTATTTCTTTTTCATCTGTATCACCTCACCATTAAACATACTTCATTTTTTCCAAAAAATAAAGGGAACCGGCTAAAAAATTCGGTTTTCAGCGGCTTTCTAAACCCCGGTTTCTAAATTTTCCGGGCCCGGGCCGGGTTCTCCGGTTCCGCGACAAGATCAAAACCGCGCCCGCCGGGCCCGGTACCCACCGGGGGAAGATCCCGCAGGCGGCAGTTTACCGGGCTTCCCGCCGGGGGAAGACCCCCTTCCGGCGGGGTTTGGATCAAAACCCTCAGATAATTATCGGAAATTCCCGGCGCCGGGCCCGGTTTTTTTTCACGGCCCGCTTCAACAATTACCTCCACGGTCTTCCCAATCCAGCGGCGGGCGTAGTCCCGGCGGCCCCGGCGGGCCAGGTCCAGCAGTTCGTCCACCCGCCGGGCCGCGTCCGCCTCGCCCACCGGATTGCCGAAAGACCAGGCCGCGGTACCGGGCCGGGGGGAATAGGGGAAGGCGTGGATCCCGGCAAAACCAATCGTTTCGCAGAGGGCCCGGGTTTTTTCAAAATCCGCCTCGTCTTCCCCCGGAAATCCGGCGATGAGATCGCAGGCCAGGAAAGGATCGCCCTTGACCGATCGGAGCAGCGCCGCCCCCCGGAGGACTTCCTCCGGGCCATAGGGCCGCCCCATGTTCCGCAGAATTCCGGGGCTCCCGGACTGGATCGACAGGTGAAAATGGGGCCTGATCCGGGGATGGGCGAAAACCCGGACGGTCTGTTCGGTCAGGGCCTCGGGCTCCAGGGACGACAGCCGGATGGCGATGCGATCCGTCCCCTCAAGGAGGTATGCAAGAAGGCCCCCCAGATTCCGCCCGCCGTCCCGGTACTGACTGATATTCACCCCCGTAAGGACCGCCTCCCCATGGCCCCCGGCTTCCAGATTCCTGAGGGCCTCCAGTACCTGCTCCGCCCCCAGGCTCACACTGGGCCCCCTGGCAAGGCTGACCCGGCAAAAGGTACAGCAACTGTTGCAGCCGTCCTGAATTTTCAGAAACCGCCGGGAGTGGAATGAAAAATCTTCCGGGACGGCGCGGAAAAACCCCCGGCCCCCGGCGGTTTCGGCCTTTGCGCCGCGGGACGCCGCCGGGCACTGGCCGGCGCCGCGGAACCAGGTTTCCAGAATCCGGGCCGGGGCCTCCGTTTTTCCCCGGATATACCGGGGCAGATCCAGCAGGGCGTTCTTTTCCTTCCCCCGGAGGACAAACAACCGCTTCTCCCCGGCGGCGGGGGTTCCAAGGGTTTCAAGAATTTCTGCGTCCAGTTCCGCATAGCATCCGGTTACGATAAGGCAGGAACCGGGGTTTTCCCGGAGGGCACGGCGGATCATCCGGCGGGCCTTTTGATCCGCCCGGGAGGTTACGGTGCAGGTATTGACGAGCAGAATGTCCGCGCCCTCCCCCCAGGGGATCACGGGGAACCCCTCCCGCCGGAAGGCGCCGGCAAAGGATTCGCTTTCCAGTTGATTGACCTTGCAGCCCAGCGTATAGAGGGAAACGGAGAACATGGGGGGCTTAACGGCTGCCCAGAGCCTGCCGGGTCCGCTCCAGGCCCCGCCGGGCGTCGGAAAGCTGGGAATTCAGAGACAGGGCCCGTTCATAGGCGGCTATCGCCTCGGACAAATCCCCGGCGCTTTCCCGGGCATAGGCCAGCCGGGCCCACCAGGCGGCGTTTCCCGGCACCCAGTGAACCGCGGTGGAAAGAGCGATGTCCGCATGCCGGAACCTCCCCAGGCGGATATAGATTTCCCCCAAAAGGTAGTAGACCGTCTCAATCCGCTGGCCTTCGGGGGCCAGGTTGACATATTCCTGAAAATACTGGAGGGCCTCGGTATTCTGCCCCCGGTAATAGTAAATTTCCCCCAGAATCTCGATGATCCGCGGATCATAGCGGCTCATACCCCGCCCCGTCCGGGCGTAGGCCAGCGCCTCGTCATACCGGCCCAGCCGTAAAAGGCTCCAGCAGATCACCACATGGGCTTCCAGGTTATTGGAATTGGCGGCAATTTCGCTCCGGCAGATTTCCACGGCCCGGTCATAGTTGCCGTTCCGGTATTCCAGCAGGGCGTCCGGGCGGTTTTGGGAAAATCCCGGCAGGGCCGGAACCAGCAAAAACAACAGGGCCGCGCAGAGGCCGCAGAGATGTCTCATAATGCCGGGCTTTTCGCGGTCATGGTGCAGCGTCCGTTGAACACACAACCGGTCTCCATATAAATTTCCGGGGCGCTCACATTTCCCACCAGCCGCCCGGTGATAGCCACTTCTACCTTTTCCGCGGCGGCCACATCGCCCTTAACCGATCCCCGGATAATCACCCGGGCGGCGTTTATATTCGCGTTTACCACCGCTTCCTCATCAACCACCAGAAGTCCACGGGCGGAAATTTCGCCGGATACTTTTCCCCGGATCAAAAAAGGTTTTTCAAAATTCAGGGTTCCGGAAAATTCGATGTCCGGCGACAGAATGGTATCAAAATCTTCATCATCCAAAACATCGTTATGCACATCGGTCATTCATTTCCTCCGGGGCTCCGCAGACAGGGAAAATTCACGAGAGTTGTTCAGAAACCGCGGTTTCCAAACAACAACCGCTCAACTTTCATTAAAGAATTTAGCGGGGGGGAAACTCCGCGTCAAGAGGGGCGGCCCGCCCCGCCGGGGGCCTTTGTCCTGGGGGAAGAAGAGGCGAGGGCGCAGAAGAGCGGCCCGTTAAGAGCTGTTTTCGGATACCGGCAACACACGCCCGGCGAACGCCGGATTGACGGCAACCTTGCGGCCCGGCCCGCTCCGGGTTATACTTGACCTGTTCGAAAACCTGATTGGTTTCTGAACAACGCGGCCAACACCCTGAAAACACTGGAGGAACTCTATGGATTTTGTAAAAGATATGCGGGCCAAAGCCCGATCCCTGCAAAAACGGCTGGTTTTGCCGGAGGGCACGGAGCCCCGGACGGTCAAGGCCGCCCGGATCATCGCCGATGAAAATCTCGCCGCCTCGGTTACCCTTTTGGGAAAAGAGGGGGATATACAGCAGATTGCCTTTGACGCGGGGGTGCATCTCGATGGAATCACCATCATCAACCCCGCGCTGGATCACCATTTTGCCGAAACATACGCCCGGGAATATTATGAGCTGCGGAAACACAAGGGCATGACCCCGGAACAGGCAAAAAACGACATTACCGCCCCCCTGCGCTGGGGGGCCATGATGGTTCATTTGGGGGACGCGGACGCCATGGTGGCGGGGGCGGAAAACACTACCGCCGACGTACTCCGGGCGGGACTGGCCATTATCGGCACCGTACCGGGTTCAAAAACCGCCTCGTCCTGCTTTGTGATGCAGACCGCCGACGCTTCCTGGGGCAAAGACGGCGCGCTGATCTTCTCGGACTGCGCGGTGGTGCCGGATCCCACGGCGGAGCAGCTCGCGGAAATCGCCCTCAGCGCCGCCCAGTCCTGCCGGGAATTTCTCGGCGCGGAACCGGCGGTGGCCCTCCTCTCCTTCTCCACCAAAGGTTCCGGGGGCGACCACCCCAATGTGCAGAAAGTGCAGGCGGCCCTGAATCTGGTCAAGTCCCGGAATCCCGAACTCCTCATCGACGGGGAACTTCAGGCTGACGCCGCCCTTGTTCCTTCGGTAACCGACCAAAAGGCCCCCGGTAGTCCCGTCAAGGGCCAGGTCAATACCCTGGTCTTCCCTGACCTCGGCGCCGGGAACATCGGCTACAAGCTGGTCCAGCGGCTGGGAAAGGCGGAAGCCTTCGGCCCCTTCCTCCAGGGTTTTGCCAAACCCCTCAGCGACCTTTCCCGGGGCGCCTCGGTGGAAGATATCGTAACCACCGCGGCAGTTACCCTGTCCCGGGTTAAATAAGCCGTGGGGCGGGCGGGGGGCGAAAAACAGGCCGGATCCGCGAAAACAGGATCCCGGCAGCGGGCTTCTACCGGGCGGACTTCCGCGAAACAGGCTTCGGAAAAAGACGGGGCCGAAGGCCGGGAAATACTGGAACGGGCGATCCGGGCGGGGAAAAACCGGGACTACAAAAAGGCCGCGCGGATTCTGGAAGAACTGCTTTCCGGCCTGGAAGCCCCCCCGGAGGCATATCTTTTTCTGGGCCGCGCCCTCCACGCACTGAAAGACTATTCCCGGGCCCTGGCCAGCTTTAACGACTATATCCGGCTCCAGCCCGGCGCCGGCCAGGGCTACCTGTTTGCGGGCCGGACCTATCTCGCCGCCGGGCTGCCGGGCCGGGCGATACCGCTTCTGCGGAAAGCCCGGGAACTGAGCCCCCGGAATACCGCCGTCATGGCCCTCCTGGGCATGGCCTGTCTCAAAGCCCGGCGCTCCCAGTTGGCAGTGGATATACTCCAGGAGGCGGTAGAAACCGCCGCCGCGGATCAGGCGCCGCAAAAGTCCCAGACCCGGCTCTACTACGCCTATATCAACGCCCTGTTTATCCGGGGCGTCAACCTGTGCCGGACCGAAGACTATGACCTGGGAAGCCAGATGCTCCAGTTTGTGCTGGAAAACGGGCGGGACGGCCCCCTGCTCCGGCTGGAACTGGGCCGGGCCTGCCGGGAAATGGAGCGGCTGGACGAGGCTCTGGAGCATTATACCCAGGCCCTGCGTTTCACCCCCGGCGATCTGCGGGTTCGCTGGTACCGGGCTTCGATCCTTATGTCCCTGGGAGAGACCGAAAAAGCCCTCCGGGAAATCGAATATATCCGCGCCGCGGATCCGGGGCTCGAGGAAAAACTGCCCGCCGATTTACCCTGGAACAGCGAACTGGTTGACCTGTATATGATCCGGGCCCTTTTGAGCGGCGGGGAATGGCGGCGGGCCGCGGAAGCCTGCCGGATGTGGCTGAAACACCGGGGACCCGGCGCCATGATCCACGGTATCTACGCCGAGGCCATGCGGAACCTCAAGAATTATCCCGCCGCGCTGAACCATCTGGAGCGGGCACTGGAAATCGAACCGGGCCAGATCAACTTCTGGTACGAGCGGCTGTTGGTGGCCTGGGAAGGGGAAAACTGGGGGGCCCTGAAAAAATCCCTGCGGAACCTGAAAAACCTGCGGGGCGATCCGGATCTGATCCGGCGTTTTTCGATCCTGCTGGAGGCCAAAACCGGCGAGGACGACAAAAAAGTCATCAGCCTGATACAGGGGGCCATCCGCAGCCTGGGCCCGGAGCCGGAATTGATGTACGCCCTGGGGGAACGGTATTTGAAAATCGGGCTGACCAATCTGGCCCTGAACTGGTTCAAAAAAACCCTCCGGGTTCAGGAAAACCACGAGCGTTCCTGGCTGGGGACAATCGCCGCCCTGGAGTCCCTGGCCGCCGAGGAGGTCCCCGGCGGACCGGATCGGGCCGGAAAAAAACGCCGCCGGAAAAAAACACCCCCGGATCCGGGCCTCCTCGCCGCGGGTGGACGGCTGATCCGCCGGCGGACCACGGAGCAGATCGCCGCGGAACTGCGGGATGCCTACGATCAGTACACCCGCCGCTGGCCCGATAATTACGCCATTCGCCGGGAACGGGCCCTCTACCTGATCCACACCTTTGAATATGAAGAGGCGGTCAGGGAACTGGAAGCCCTGCTGGTATGGGAACCCGCCAACCCCAGCCTGCGCCGGGTTCTGGCCTACGGCTACCGCAAGACCGGACGCTACCGGGAGGCTGCGGTTTTCCTCAAATCCCTGCTGAAAGAACGGCCCCGAAACGTGGAACTCCTTTTGGAATACGTCGGCTGCCTCGAACGGGCCGGGGCCCCCCAGTACGCCAAAGCGGTGCTGGAAAAGGCCCTGGTTCTGCTGGAAAAATCCCCGGATATTCCCATGGCCCTGGGCCTGCTCTATTTCCGGGAACAAAAACCGGAACAGGCATTTGACTTCCTCCGGGAGGCGGCGGCCCGGAACACCAAAGACCCCCGGCCCTACCAGTGGATGGCGGCGCTGGCCCGGAAAAACGGCGACGTCGAAGGGGCGAAAAAATTTGAATACGAAGCCAAAAAAAGGAAACAAAAATGAACGCAAGTGAACCGGTTCCAAAAATCGAAGTTTTGAAACAAACCCGGGTAACTTTTTTCATATCCCGGCCATGTCCCGATTGCCGAACCGGGAAATAATGTTTATACTGGAGATAAATCTTCGTCTGTAAGGAGGAACCAAACAATGGCCGTTAAAGCACTAGATCTGTTTGAAGCGTTCAGGCAGGACAAATTACCCAGAGATCAGGGATACATCGTATCCTCGTTTTTTAGCGATACATCCGCATATTCAATATACGAGGTGGTTTCCTATTCGGGGGTCAAGGAAATTCACCCCTCCGAATCGGGGCTGGTTTTTCAGACCAACGGGAAAAAACTCCACATCCTGGTGGAACCTGCCTCGTACCCCAACAAGGCCATGGAGCCCGTCAACCGGACCGAGTCGGAAAAGATCCCCCTCCGGTTCAGCGAACTGAATATGCTGACCGCCAAAAACGAAAGCCGGATCTACAGCGCCAAAAAACCCGTGGACTGCTTCTCCGCATTCACTATCCTCAAGCCCACCGGGGTCAACTTCGCCTTGGTTTTCTACAACCTGCCGGATATTTACGAATCTCTGGGCAGCTTCTTTGAAAAAACCCTGAACAAGGAAGCCCAAATCCCCCAGGCGGACGCCAAAAAAGCCGCCAAGGTTGTGGTGGAAACGGCGTCCAAGACCATGAATTTCAAGGGCGAATATTCAGGGGGATAAGGCCCCGCGGCGCCCCAAAAAAAGGCCCCCGCCAATCGGCGGGGGCCTTTTTTTAGACGGACAACAGGCTCGCAAGAAACCCTGCGGGTTTCAATGCTCCGCATTTTTGCTGCTTTTAAGCGGAGTTGTTCAAAAACTGAAGTTTTTAAACAACTCTACTATTGTGCCTTTTCAATCTCCACCTGGGCCACCGCCAGCAGGGCGATAGGCACCGAATAGGGTGAACAGGACACATAGTTCAGCCCCGCGTCCATACAGAACCGCACATTGGCCGGATTGGCCCCATGTTCACCGCAGAGGCCGCAGACCAGATCCGGCCTGGTACGCCGCCCCCGCTCCACCGCCAGGCTGATGAGTTCCATAACCCGAGAGTCCAGGGTACTAAAGGGGTTCCCCACGATAAGGTCAAACAGGGTGTAATCGGGCATAAAGGCCGTAAAGTCGTCCCGCGAAATCCCCAGTGTGGTCTGGGTCAGGTCATTGGTGCCGAAGCTGAAAAAGCGGCCGTATTTGGCAATATCCCCGGCCCCCAAAGCGGCGGCGGGAAGCTCGATCATAGTGCCGATCCGGTATTCCAGGGGCCGGGTCTTTTTCTCCGCCCGGAGGGCTTCTTCGATGTCCACAATGCCCGCATAGCTGGAACCTTCGATTTTTTTCCCGTAGGCGATCAGCTTTAATTCCGAAGCGTTCATCACAATAGGAACCATGATCTCGGGCCGAATATCAATCTTTTCCGCCCGGAGCCGGTAAGCGGCTTCAAAAATCGCTTTTACCTGCATGGCGTAGATTTCCGGATACGACACGGCGATACGGCAGCCCCGGTGGCCCAGCATGGGGTTAAACTCGTGGAGGGCGTCAATACTGGCCTGAACCTCGGCTTTGGATACCTTTACCTTTTTGACCCGGGCCATATAATCAAGGTAACCCCGGAGTTCCTCGTCGTTGTGGGGCATAAACTCGTGGAGGGGCGAATCGAGGAGCCGGATGGTTACTTCCTTGCCCGCCATGGTTTTCAGGATACCGTAGAAGTCGTCCCGCTGCATAACCTGGAGTTTCGCCAGGGCTTTGGCCCGGTCTTTGGGGGAAGCGGAAAGGAGCATTTCCCGGAACACGTTGATTCGTTCGGCCTTGAAGAACATATGTTCCGTCCGGCAGAGGCCCACCCCGTCGGCGCCGAAGGACAGGGCCAGCGCCGCGTCCCGGGGGGTGTCGGCATTGGTTCTGACATGGAAATCCTTGAGGAAGCCCTTGCAGAGGGCAATAAAATCCAGCAGCCCCGATTCCTTGGGGTCCGGCTCGATCAGCGCCGCGGTTCCCAGATACACATTCGATTCACCGTAGAAGGGGACGTTGATAGTGATATAATCCCCTTCGGAAAAGGTCAAAGCGCCCAGGGCGGCCTTTTTCCCCCTGATGTTCAGTTCCGGGGCCACCAGAGACACCTTGCCGTACTGCCGGGCCACCACCGAAGCGTGGGCGGAATAGCCCCCTTCGGCGGTCAGTACCCCGGTGGATACCTCAATGGCCTTCACATCTTCCGCAAATGAAGAGTCCAGGCAGAGGATAAACCGGGCGTCTTCCCCCTGCTGATGGGCGTTTTTTTTCGCCTCCAGGAGCGCGTCGGTGCTGAAAAAGACCCGGCCAATGGCCGCGCCGGGGGCCCCGGCAATACCGCCCTTCCAGCTTTTCAATCCCTTCACGCTGGACGGGTCAATCACCGGGTGCAGGATTTCATTCAGGCGGAGGGGCTCAATGGTTTTGACCACATAGCTGTTACTGACGATCTTTCGGCCAGCCAGGTCCAAAAGGAGCCTGATGTCCGCCTGGGTGGATTTCTGATCCACCAGCCGCTGTTCGATGAGCCAGAGTTTTTCCTCTTCCACGGTAAAGCGGATCTGCCGGATTTCCTTGAATTTATCTTCCAGGGCCCAGGCAATTTTTTCCAGTTGTTTCAGATAGACGGCGTCGATTTTGCCAATGTCCTGCCCCTTGGCCCCGGTTTCGTTGAATTTGCTCCGGAAAAACCGGCCCTGGAGCTTTTTCTCCCCGGTTACCACGTTGCGGCTGAAGTAGTCCCCGGAACAGGAATCCTTGCTGTAGTTTCCGTAGACCATGGGCTGAACCAGCAGAGCCGTATCCCGGTCGTTCTGCTCGTCCATCTGGAGCATCCGGGAAATTTCGCTCAGGGTGATAAGCAGCTGATCCTCCGCGGTTTCAAAAAAACCGGCGGGAAAATATTTGGCGTAGGCGTCCATGTACCCGGCGGCGCTTTTGGTGATCTTTGTTTCCTCGGGATCCGGTTTTTCAGCCCCCAGTTCGTTGGAAGGCCCTGTGATACCCAGCATCCGGTCCAGGGATTTCAGGCGGGCGGCGATTTCCCCCTGTTCCCGGGTTTTATCCTCCAGTTCCTTGATCCGTTCTTCGATTTTGAGCATCCCGCGGACCAGGAACAGCACTTCATGAGCGGCAAAATCTTCCCCCACCCAGTTGGCAAAGCCGTCGATGGTAGGCTTTACCAGGCCAAAGTTGTGCAGGGTCGGATAGGTGGAAACCGCCAGATTGGGGGAGACCACGACCTTGAGCAGCAGGGGGTTGTCCCGACCGCCGAATTTTTTCTTTACAATGGCCGAACATTTGTCCAGCAGGGCTTTCGCATCCTTTCGTATCAGATCGGGGGTAATTTCCGACGCAATGTCCGCGTCCAGAATAAAACCGGGGAGAATGGGAAAACCCAGCTCCGCAAATTCATTGGCCTGGCGGCCCCGGATCCCCAGCTTTTCCGGTTCGATTTTTTTGGAAATCACATCTTTCTGGCTAAAAAAATGTATATGCTTATTCATTTTTGTCTCCCTTACCCGAAAAGCTTTAAGACATTGTTCACCGGGCCGCGGAGGAAGGCTTCAAATTGATGGCTCGCGCCCTGGGCCAGATACCGTTGCAGCTTGGCCACAT
The DNA here is from genome assembly GCA_031266075.1 of Treponema sp. Classification (GTDB taxonomy): domain Bacteria; phylum Spirochaetota; class Spirochaetia; order Treponematales; family Breznakiellaceae; genus JAISAN01. Next base: position 1,496 of record JAISBS010000041.1, on the reverse strand, counting down.
CCCGAATCTCGGAGCCGGCCACGGCAAATTCGATGGCGCTGCCATGTTTGACTTTCCCCCATTTGAACAGGGAGTTAATGTCCAGAATCCGCTCGCCGTCGTAATAGATATAGACCTGCAGGGCCGGATATTTGGCGTTATAACTGGCGACGATCCGCTTCCATGCCTCCACGTTCCCATTGTGGAACAGTTCGTTCTGCACTACCACAGCGTAGCGGGGGGTCATCCTGACCGGCCCCTTGGATACCGGCGGCGGCGCCGCGGAAGCAGCCACCACCGGGGCGGCCACCCGCTGGGCTTCCGGCGCCGGGGCGGCTTTCCTTCCCCTGCCCCTGCCCCTGGCGGAGGCCCGCGCCGGTTTGGCCGCCCGGCGCCGCCGGGGCGCGGGGGATTCGTCCGCTTCGGGCCGGGCCTTTTTGAGCTTCCGGGGGACAAAGCCCCCCTTGAGCAGCGCCGGCGGGGCCTTGACCCTGGCCCCCTCGAACAGGGCCGCGGCCAGTTCCGCCGCTTTCCGGCAGTTTTCGTCCGCCGGGGCCCCGCCCTTGCCGGCATAGACCACCAGCAGTTCCCGTTTTTTCAACTGACCGAATCCGGCCAATTCCTCGGTGTTCTTGGGATTGGCCACCAAGAGCCCCATTTCGGGATGATGATAGGCCACCACCAGGTCAACGCCCTTCCATTTTCCGAATTCCTGAGCCAGTTTGGCTATATCGTCAACCGTGTCTCCCAGATTGGTAGAAACCGTTTTGTACCCCAGTTTATCAACCAGAAACATTTGAAGGATCAGGGCCGCCCGTTCCCCGGAAAAATCCGGATCTCCCATTTCAAAAAGCAGATCCCCCAGATTGCCGGCGGCGCTCACAATGCCGATGGTTTTTTTAATGTGCCGGACGGCAGAATTAAAACCCTCGCGGGTGGAAAGCACCTCAAGATTTGTTGAATCCTTACCCATTTTTATGTACCTCCCGGAAAAAAAACACCCCCGACTTACACAGGGCAGCCGTTACGCGGACCGCCGATAATTCGGGGGCGTTTCATATCACCGTTTAATAACCAGGGTTGTTCCAAAACCCGGTTGATTTTGAAACACCCTCCTAATCCAGGGCCGCTGTTCCAAAACCGAAGTTTTGGAACAGCTTCACCCTGCAGGAAATCTCTGAAAACTTCAGTTTTCAGAGATTTCCACATTATACTTCTCTCAGTGCATCGCCGCCGCGTCTGGTCCGGCCTCCGGTTTTTTTGCCCCGTCTGCCCGGCTTGGCGTCCACCACACCGGCCTTTGCCCGGCCCCGTTTGGGAGCCGCTATGGCCCTGGGTTTCTCACTGGCCGCGGGGGCGCTTCCCGCGCCCTCCCCGGAATTGATCAGATCCAGATAGGCCGAAGCGGGACTGGCCGCCGGAGCCTCTTCATCGGAGGTGGCGCCAAAGGACTGGTTAATGTCCTCCCGCACCGTGGAACGCCGCCGGCTGAAAGACGCGAAAGCCGCGTCCTGGAA
>JAISBS010000032.1 GCA_031266075.1 Treponema sp. | reverse complement strand
TCAGTGTACTTACATTATGCTCTTTATGGATGATTTTGCTCATCCTTCCATTATATTCTTACTTTCAGCCGCGGCAAGCCGCCGGGTATTAAACCGTATAGGCTTCGCCTAATAAATTTTTCGTGATGGGAATGTTAGCAGTATTGCTTACATTCGGATTAGTTTTGACGGGGTGCGGGACACTTGATTTAAATAGTGCTGTTTTTGGCAAGGAAGATACATCCGTTAATTGGCAAATGGCGGAGATACCAACTGCTCCTTCTATAAATGCACTGGAGAAGCTAAAAAATACCAGTACTGAAGCTTCGGCAATTTATCGATATGCCGACCGCGCCCATGCCACAGATAATACATGGTATGTGTTTACCGCTGATGAAAAGCCCGGTGAAACCTTTTATGCTTTCAAAAATGTGGCAAGAGACGGTAAGTCTTGGACATGGGAAATTTATAAGGAAAAACAATAGATTTGTTTTAAAAACTTCAGTTTTTAAACAAATCCACTTAAAAGCAGCAAAAATGCGGAGCATTGAAACCCGCAGGGTTTCTTGCGAGACTTGTGTCGGACTTTAGTCCGCGATAACCAACCGGGTTATTCGAAAGTCTGGTTTAATACCCCGAGGCTTGCCTCGGCTCAAACAACGTAACGTCTACAAAATTTGGTATTAAACCAGACGGTATAATAAACTTCCTATTGAACGAGCCTCCGTTCAAACAATGGCAACGCTAAAGATACCGCGCCGAACCGGAGGTTCGAGCTTGCCCTGCGGAGGCTCATCTGCTTGTCTATGTCCGCGGATCTTGCGTCCGGGATTTCCTGTTCAAGGCCGGGTTTCAGGTTCTCAACCCAGCCCCAGTTTCTCCGCTTCATTTTTTCCCCGCCTTTTGCCATAATGCGGTAATGGGCTGTTTTACCATCAACCATACCGACGCATCCTGCCGTGCCCGGACGGGGGTTCTGGATCTGCCCCACGGGAAGGTCTTTACCCCGGTATTTATGCCCGTGGGGACCAACGGAACCGTGAAGGCTCTGACCGTGGACGATCTGGAGGCTATCGGCTTTGAAATGATCCTTTCCAACACCTATCACCTGTACCTCAGGCCGGGAACCGAAGTAATCGCCGCCGCCGGGGGACTCCACCGTTTTATGAACTGGGGCAAAAACATCCTCACCGATTCGGGGGGCTTCCAGATTTTTTCCCTGGCCCCTTTCAGGAAGATCAGCTCCGGCGGCGCGGAGTTCCGGTCCCATATCGACGGGTCCCGGCATTTTCTCGGCCCCGAAAAGGCAGTGGAAATCCAGGCTTTGCTGGGAAGTGATATTCAGATGGCGCTGGATATTTGCACCGGCTGGGAAACCCCCCGGAAGGACGCGGCAAAGGCCCTGGAAATAACCGTGGACTGGCTGGGCCGGGCGAAAAAAACCTGGGAACATATCCGGGCCGGAGGGGAATACCAAGGGCTTTTGTTCGGCATCGTCCAGGGGAATTTCTACCCCGATCTCCGGCGGCAGAGCGCGGAGCTTACCCTTGCGGCGGACATCCCCGGCGTCGCCATCGGGGGCCTTTCCGTGGGAGAACCCCCGGAGGTTTTTGCCGAATACCTTCACCTGACCGCCGGTCTTTTACCCCCGGATAAACCCCGGTATGTCATGGGTATTGGAACTCCCGAATATATTCTGGAGGCCATTGAAGCGGGGATCGATATGTTTGACTGCGTACTGCCCACCCGGGAGGCCCGGAACGTCCGGGTTTTTACCGGGCAGGGCCGTCTGTCCTTGAAAAAAGCCGAAAACCGCCTTGATTTTCAGCCGATAGATCAAGAGTGCGGGTGCAAAGTGTGCCGGAACTACAGCCGGGCCTACCTCCGCCACCTTTTCAGAACCCAGGAGATTCTCTGTTCCATGCTGGCAAGTTACCACAACCTGTATTTCCTCCATCAGCTCGTACAAAAGGCCCGCCGGGCCATTGAAGATGACTGCTTTATCGCGTTTAAAAATGAAATTCTTTCCCGCCGAAAGGAGGCCGTCGAATGAAAAGTATTTTCTCAGCTTGTCTGATTTTTTATATATCGCTGGGGCTCTCTGCCCAGGAAGCCGCGCCTGCTGAACCGGCGGCTTCCCCGGCTCTTGAAAGCCTGGCGCCGGAAAACACCGTGGAGGCCGCCCGGCTTGCGACCATCCATTATGGCACGGAAACGGAAGTCGCCGCCCTTATCCAGGTTCTCAAGGCCGAAGGTTCCGATTATCTGGACAGGGAACTGGCGGCGCTGGTGGAAAATACCCGGAATCAGCAAATCCTGACCGGGGTCTTTACCTTTTTCGGCGACCGGGGGGTGGGCGGCCTGGAAAACCGGGCGATCCGGGCCATTGAGGAACGGGACGACGAGGCCAACGAAACCATTCTGGCCGCGGCGGATTATCTGGGCAAAGTAAAGGCCGGCGGGGCGGTGGATGTTTTGATGAAGCTGCTGGATTCCCGGGAGCGGCGTTTTATGGCCATTGCGTTCCGGGCCCTGGGCCGGGCCGGGGGGGGCAACCAGGTTGACGCGGACGATACGGCGGAGTATCTGATTGACTATTACACAAACCGGGATCCGGGAGACGAAAACCGCCGGGAGATTATCACCGCCCTGGGGGCCGCCGGTTCCCGCCGGGCGGTTTCCTTTCTCGCGGAGATCGCCGCCAGCGGCGAGGAACGGCTGGCCCTTCGAATCGCCGCCCTGGACGCTTTGGCGAAAATCGGCGATCCCGAGGGCCTGGACGCCGTTATTTCCTCGGTTTCCGCCTCGGATCCTAATGTCCGGTCCAGCGCGGTGGCTGCCCTGGGCCCCTTTGCCGGGGAAGAAGTGGAAAACGCCATTCTGGAAGCCTTTCGGGATTCCTACTACCGGACCCGGATCGCCGCGGCCCAGGCCAGCCGGGAGCGGAAATTGGAAAAAGCGATTCCCTACCTCCGCTACCGGGCGGAACGGGACGATGTTCCCGCGGTCAGGGACGAGGCTATCCGCTCCCTGGGGGCCATCGGCACCGGGGAATGCCTGTCTGTTATCGAAGCCCTTTTTAGCGAGCGGAAAAACGCCGACCGGGTCAGGATTGTCTCGGCGGAAATGTTGATGCAAAACGACCCCGGCGCGTACCTGGGCCGCCTTATCGCCGAACTTGACGAGGCAAAGACAAAAAACCAGACTGCTCTCTACAACGGTTTCCTGAAAATTGCCGGGGAAGCGCGGACCGAAAAACTGGAAGACACCGCCCGCCGCTTCCTGAGTTCCGGGGGGATCATCGAAAAATCCTACGCCCTGGACATGGCGGCAAACAACAGCCTCCGAGCCCTGACCGAAGAAGTCCGGGCCCTGACAACGGATAAAAACCAGAGTCTTGCCCGGAAGGCCCGGCGCACCCTGGAGAGCCTGGAAGCGGGTACCACGCCGGACTAAACCGCCGCTTCCGGACCGGCCTATCCCGGAACCTGAACCGAATGGAGCAGCCGGTTCAGGGCCTTGAGGGGGTCTTCGTAGCGCTCAAACCGGAAGTGGAGTTCGTACTTTTTGTCCGAAATGATCCTGATGGTTTTACCAATACAGTCGGGCACCGGCTGGGAGCCAATGTCGGGGAAGTACTGGGACTTCCGGGGGATAAAGGTGCAACGGTTTCCTTCGCAGCGCACATCGCCGATATGGGGCGGTATGGAAACCAGGAAGATAAGGAAATCCGACTTGCCGCCCCCCACGGTAAAGCTAAAGCCCGGTTTTACCGCGTGAATGTTCCGTTTCCCGATGAACGTATTTTGATCCTCCACAAACAGGTTGAGCATCAGGGGCCCTTCGTAGGTGTCAACCGGGACATTTTGGGGTGGCCGGTAATGGTGGGTATAGGGGCCGGTCCGGTTGCGCTGCTGATTGGCGGCGTAGTCCGCCAGGGCGGCGCTGTGTTCCGAATACTGCCCCCCGGATCCCTCCGCCGGTTCCGTCGTCCGGGAAGCCGCCTGGGCCATGGCCCGGTTGGGGGTTCCCTGGAGGCGGCGGGTTACGAGAAAAATAATCAGGCCCAGGGCGGCAAGCCCCAGGATCGTCAGGCCGATGATAACGGGCAGGGAAAGGCCGCCGCCCTCATACCGGGCCGGGAGACGCTCGGGAACCGGGCCGGCGCCGGGTTCGGCCCCGTCAAGGGGGGGTGAATCCTCACCGGCGGAAAAGCCGCCGTCTTCCGAAAGGCCGCTTTCGCCCGCCGCGCCGGTTTCCCCGGCGCCGCTGTCTTCGCCGGCGGGGAAAAGGGGATCAAAGGGAGCCGGGCCGGCGCCGGGATCGGTCCCCAATGGCGGGGAACCGCCGGGGCCGGCATCCGCCGGGGGTGTCCCGGAAACGGGGGCGCCGGGGCCGGGCGAGACCGCCGGGCCCCGGCCGCCGTAATCGCCGGAGCCGGCGTCCGCCGGGAGCGCCCCCGGCGCGGGAGCGCCGGGGTAGGGGAGGACCGCCGGGCCGGCGCCGGGTTCGGAAGGCCCGCTCTCCCGGATGGGCGAATCAGCCGGCAGGACCCCCGACCGGACAGGCAGGGGAGGGCGGCCCGAAACAGGCAGGGTTGCCAGCGGATTGGCGCTGCCGGGGGAAACTTTCACATAGTCAAGGGTAATGCCCCGGCCCTGGAGCCGGCCTTTTGCCGAATTAATCAGGTTTTGCAGGCCCGCCTCGTCCAGGGCCCCTGAAACGGAGCCTGGCTGGGGGCTTACATCCCCGTCGCTCAGGAGGACGATCTTTTTGGGCCGGGCGGGGAGGGCGGCCACATAATTTTCCACAAAGGAAAGGGCTGCGGCAATATCCGACCAGGGATCCAGGGGGTACTGAAGGAGCATACGGCCAATGATGGTTTCCAGGTCTCCCCGGCCTTCGACGCGGCGGGAAACGTCCACCCGGGGGCTCCCGGCAAAGGGGATCAGGTGAAAGGTGTCGCCGGGCCTGAGAAATTCCCGGAGAAAAGAACCGGTCATATAGTCGTTTACTTCCCGGTACGAGGCGCTCATGCTGGACGAGGTATCCAGAAGCAAAACCAGATCGATGGGCCCTTCCTGGGCGGAGGCCGCAAAAAACGGGCCGAGGACAAGAAAAACCGCTAAAACCAACTTTTTCATAGCCGCACCTGCTCCTTTTAATCGTAATCCCGGCAAAGTCTTCGTTCAACCGCTCCGCCGTTAAAATGTCTGGGCGGCGTTTGCCGCTTTAAAGCCGGACTGCTGTAATATGCTCCACCTCATAGGAATTCTTTTCATCGTTGATCGAAAAATCGAATTTTTCACCAACGCCCCTGTTTAGTATAGCGCTGCCAAAGGGGGAAAGATAGGAAATAATATTATTGTCCGGATCCGACTCCCAGGGTCCCAAAATCGTGTATGTTTCTTTTTTCCCGCTGGAATGATTATGCAGGGCAACGGTGTTTCCAAAAGAAACCCGGCTCGTGTTCACCGAAGCGGGGTCGAAAAGCTGGGCCCGCTCGATTTCGTCCTTGAGCTTGGCCACCGTGGAGTTGAGGAGCTCCTGCTTTTCTTTCGCCGCCTTGTATTCGGCGTTTTCCCGCAGGTCCCCCAGGGACAGGGCAAAGGCGATTTCCTTTGAATTGGCGGGAACCTCCACATCCATGATATGGGCAAGCTGTTTCTGTTTTTCCGCATACATGGCGGCGGTAACGATAAGTCCCCGGGTGATGACCGTTTTTTCCGTATCCCCAAAAAACTGAAAACCCGGATGCTTGTCGAGGATCCGGCTGCGGAGGTTCAGTTTGTCCTGGGGGTCCAGGTCTTTGACATCGTTGATAAACGTATAGAGCCGGATAATCGTATCGTTATCGGCTCCGTCGATAAAGGAAAGGAGGGTTCCTTCCTTAAAGAGGATCGAATAGACCTGTTTATTGATCTTCCGGTTTTCCGTAGTGTCCCGGTGGTTTTCGATCTCCCGGTAGCTTAGATCCAGAATATGGATCAGGGTAATCAACTGTTTTTCAAAAGAGATTCCCGTATCCTGATACCAGGCGGCGGCGGCGGCGTTTTTATAGAGCCACAGCGCCGCTTCCTTGTAGTCCCGGAAGTTTTCAAAGCAGGCCAGGGTCATGGCCCGCAGCTTGTCCCCATGGCCGGCCTCCTCCAGGCGGCTGATTATCGACGGGGAGAGGGCGTGGGGAAAGAGGCTTACATAGACATCCGCCCACTGGGGGACGAAAAGCTGAATGTGATGGAGCAGGTCTTCCCTCAGCTTGTTGTCCCGAAGGTTTAAAAAGAGCGCGGAAATGTCTTCAATGCCCTCAAAAATATCAAGGAAATTGAGAGACAGGCCGGTTCCCAGATGGGGATACCGGCCCACCAGGTCTTTCACCAAAAGATAAGAGGCCGCCACCTGTTCGGTAGCCGGGCCGCGGGAGCGGAGGTAGGCGGAAAAATAGCTGAACATTTCGGTGAAATATTCCGAGTCCAGTTCCACATCCTTCTGGCCCACAAAATTACGGATCGTCAAAACCCGGTCAAAGAAATTTCGTTCCGCCTTGAATTCGTTGTAGAGTTTTTCTTCAACGCTGATAGGCCGTTCCCGGACCGTAAAGAGGTCGATATTGTCGGGGTTCACCCCAAAGCCGGGATCGGACTTGAGAATTTCCCGGGCCTTGGCGCTCCAGGATGTCCATTCCCCGATGGTAAGGATCGAAGGAACCAGTTCCGCCTTGATCCGTTTAATATCGCAGGAATTGCCGAAGCTTTTAATCACCGTTTGCAGGGCCCAGACATAATCTTCCTTTACCTTGTCGTGGAGCTTTTCCTTTTTCCAGGTTGCCTTGAGGACCCAGATATGGTTTTTGGACAGGGTCTGGAGGGCGTTCACCGCCATTTTAAGAGACATGGAATGTCCCCGCTTCCGGGAAAAATCAATGAGTATTTCGTCCCCCTGAACCCCGGCGATCCGTCCGACGCCCCAGGTCCGGTGGAACACGAAATTCCCCTTGTCAAAGGCGATATGCTTTTCAAAATCCGTAATAGCTTCGTGGACATTGCGGTAGGACTGGGACAGATTGGAAACGCGGATGTATTCCTCCAACTGGCTGTGGCCTGCGTATTTTTTTCTGAAGCACTCGATTATTTCCTTCCGGGCGTGGCCGTCCTTTTCATCATACTGGAGGATGATTTTAAGGATGCCGATGGCGGTGCCAAGGTCGTTTTTATTGACGCAAATTTTGTATACGTCCTGGAGGAGCAGCACCGCTTTGTCCTCGCTGATGTTCTTGGCGATCTTTTTCTGGACGTGAAGAAAAAAATCTATGTCGTCGGAACAGTAGCCCAAAAGCTTTTCCCATATTTCCCGGACGTTGGTAAAAAGCCGCTTGTTTATGGAGCGGTGGAGGGCTTTTTTGTAATAATCCACCGTATTTTCTACATCCCCCAGCTTCTCGTAATGCTCCGCCAGGGATTTCGCCAGATCCGCCTCTTCGTAGTCCACCTTGACCAGCCGTTCCCAAATACCGTAAATGGCCGTTTCCTCATGTTCGTTTTTGTAACATTCCACCAGGGTGCGGAGGGCGAATTTGGACTCCCCGTAATCAAGAACCCGCTCGCAGAGGTATTTGACAATGTTCCACTTGTGGTTATCCACGAATATCGTTACCAGGTTCACCAGGGCCGAATCGTCGATGATCTGGCGGGACAGGGCGATCATCCCGGACAGATACAGGGCGATGATGCTGTTTTTGGTATGCACCAGGTGTTCATCGCAGTTTTTTTTCAGTTCGTCGTCCTCCCGGGCTTCCCGGGCTTCTTTCAGAATGAGATCCAGTTCCTTGAACTGGCTGGTTGAATAATTACTGAGGGTGGCTCTGGTCCATTTTTCCTCGTTCAGCATTTCCTGCACGTTCTTCAGGAGAGCTTCAGGCATCACATAACTCCTTCATCTGATATACCGATCATAAACAGCCGGATCGATTATTTTTATTTTCAGCATGGTTTCTTCGATCAAGCCCGGATCCGCCCGGACGTTTTCAAAATGATCAATCAGCCAGAAATACCGGTTGATCAACCGGGGCTTTAACAGGGCGCTCTGATCGCTGCCCCCGCGGATTTCGTTTTCCAGGGAAAAGATAGACTGCCGGAGCCGTCCCAGCTCGGACTGCTTTAGTTCCCGCCGCACCGAAAAAATGCCGAAAAGACATCCGTAGACCGGCATCCATTCGGCCAGTTCCGGCCCGGAATAGCCCAAATCCCTGACCCGTTCCCGGAGCCGGAGGATCAATTCCGATTCCAGGGACCGGAGATCAATTTTCTGGGCGTCCAGAAAAAAGGCCTCCCGGAACAGGGCTTTGGCCGCCCTGTTTTCCGCCAGCAGCGCGTTGACATCCGCCAGTTCCGCAATGGCCTCGCTGTCCTCCCGTTTGAACCGGGCCGCCTGTTCCAGGTAGTTCAGGGCTTTTTCGTAATCGCCCAGCCCCTTGTAACAGCGGCCCACCTGGAACAGCAGTTCCGGATCATGCTGGTTGCCGTCCCCCAAAAGGTCCCGAAAACACTCCAGGGCGGCGGAAAACACGAATTGCCGGACGGCGTATTGACAGGGTTCGTAGACCTCGGCAAAGAGGTCCAGAAAGCTGTAATAAAGCTTCCACTGGGAAAGGATGTATCCCCCCTTGTCGTAGCGGTCCTGCAGGTCGTCAATCCGTTTGGTATGCTCCATCCACCAGTGCAGGCATTTGAGGCCGTATTTCACCTCCGGATGGTCATAATCAATCTGTAAGGCTTCCTCCAAAGCCGCCAGGGCCGAGGCTGCATCCGAGGCTTTCAGCTTGTCATAGGCTCTCTGAATAAGCCCCTCAACCGATATTTCCGCGTCCATGGCTTGATCTGTTTTATACTACCATTTATTCACGGTTTCCGGCAATAGCCCGGAAAAGCGGAAAAGCGCCCCGCCGCAAGGGGCTAAACTTGACCCGCAGGTAGTCTTGACCCGCAGGCAGTAAGGAATTTTGACCACGAACAACACGAACAGGGCATGTTTCGCTCTGATTCGTTGCGAAGGGTCCATGCTCCGCGCCCCTTGTTTCGGCCCGCCTTGCGGACTACAATACAGATATGATCATTGAACAAATCGTAGACGTACCCCCCAGCCACCGGCTGGTTATCGACGTACCCCGGGAAGTTCCGGCGGGATCGGTTGTTCTTACCTTTACGCCCCGGGAAACGGCAGAGCGGGAGCGGAAGAACGCGCGGACATTCGGTTACGCCAGGGACAAGGGGGAATACTGGATGGCCGAGGACTTTGACGTGCCGCTTGATGACTTCAAGAATTATATGTGAATGGGCCGCTACCTGCTGGATACTCATGCCGCCATTTGGTTTCTCATGGGTGATGATAAACTCTCCGATACCGCCCGGCGTATTATTGGAGACAATTCCAACGCCGTCTATGTGAGCGTCGCTTCCGCCTGGGAGTTGGCGATCAAAATCGGCATAGGAAAATTGCGCTTTCCCGGTAATACCGCCGGGTTTACGCGCATGGCCCAGGATAACAACATGATCATCCTCCCTATTGAGACCGCCCACCTTACCGTCCTTGAAGGGCTGCCCTTTCATCACCGCGACCCTTTTGACCGTCTCATTGCCGCGGCAGCCGTTGCCGAAAAAATGACGCTCATTACCGCCGATGAACATATCATGCGGTATGGTGTGCCCTTGGTCTGGTAATTTTCTTCTCTGTCCATGTTCCCTTTCTCTTTTGCCGCAATTCAAGAGAGTACCCCGCCGAAAAGAGACCCGCTGTTCTTCACTCCGGCCCCCTTGCCCCTTGCCCCTTCTGCAAGTATGATCAGATAGTGAGTACCATAATCGCGCCTTCGATTTTATCCGCCGATTTTGCCGATTTTGCCGGGGCCGCGGCGGAAATTGAAGCCGCCGGGGCGGACTGGATCCACCTGGACGTGATGGACGGCCGTTTTGTGCCGAATCTGACCTTCGGCCCCAAACTGGCGGCGGATCTCCGGCCCCGCAGTTCCCTGCCTTTTGACGTCCACCTTATGGTGGAGGGGCCGGAAAATCTCATCGAAGCCTTTGCCGGTGCGGGGGCGGATTACCTTACCATCCATCTGGAGGCGGCGGTCCACAGCCACCGGATTCTGGCCTCCATCCGGGAGCGGGGGATAAAGGCGGGGATCAGCATTGTCCCCTCCACTCCCGTATCCTGCCTGGAGGAACTGCTGCCCTTTATCGACCTGGCGCTGGTTATGACGGTTAATCCCGGCTTCGGCGGTCAAAGGCTGATTCCCGAATGTCTTGAAAAGGTGAAAAAACTGGCGGAAATCCGGGAGGAGCGGGGCTTTTCTTTTCTGATTTCCGTTGACGGGGGCATAAACGGAGAGACCGCCGGGCCGGCCCGGAACGCGGGAGCCGATGTTCTGGTCGCCGGTTCGGCTTTTTTTTCCGATGCTGATAAAAAGGCCCTGGTCAGACGGCTCCGGGGCTAATTGCGGCGGGCTTTTCTACCGAAATTGAACTGAGGAGTGCGGCGGATGATAAAAAAAGGTCTCGGTTTGTTACTTTGTTCCCTGTTCTTTTTCACCGCCGCGGCGTACCCGGCGGCCCCGGCCCGGTTGCAGAACGGCGTCCGGCTCTACGGCGAGGGCAAGTGGCGGGAGGCAATCACGGAACTCCGCCGGGCCCAGACGGAAGCGTCGGACCCGGAACAGCGGGGCGAGGCCCTCTACTGGGTTGCCCTGGCGGAAATTTCCGCCGGAGACCACACGGCGGCGGTGGCGGACATGGAAGAACTGGTCCGCGTTGCCCCGGCAAGCCCCCGGCGGGCGGAATTGCCCTACCACATGGGCCGGGCCTATTATTACCTGGGCCGCTATGACGAGGCGGTGGTTATCCTGACGGACTATGCAGGCCGGGTAGGGGAGGGGGCGGACTCCCGGAAATCCGCCTCGTTGTACTGGATCGGGGAATGTTTGTTCGCCCTGGGGCAGCTTGACCAGGCCCGGGATATTTTCTTCCTCATCACTGATCAATATCCCCGGAGCGCCAAATTCGAAGCCGCCGCGTACCGGATCGATCTTATCAACCAGAAAAAGATAGAAATAGAGCTGCTGGCCCTGCTGAAATGGAGCCACGAAGAATCGCTGCGGACAATGGAAGAATACCAGCGGCGGGAGCGTTCTTATGATCAGGCCCTGATCGCCTATCAGAAACGGATAGCCGAAATGCTCAAGGATACCCGGATGGCGGATCTGGAAGCCGACAACGCCAACTACCGCCGGAAGCTGTCGGAAGCGGAAGAACGAATCCGGCGTTTGGAAGCGGATCTGGCCGCCGGCGTTTCCAACGGCGCTCCTGTGGGCGTTTCCGGTGCTTCCGCCGGTGTTCCTGTCGGCGCTCCCAACGGCGTTCCCGGCGCTTCCGCCAGCGCTCCCAACGGTTCCGGCCTGAACAACCCAGGCGCCCCGTCCCCGGATTTACGGTCCCGGGCCATGGAACTGCGGACGGAAATTGAACGGAGCATGAAGGCGCTGGAATCCGGCGGGAACGGGGGGACTTCCCCATGAGGCGGTTCTGGCATAGGGCCCTTTTCTGCGTTCTGGTTCTGACGCTTCCGCCCGGCGGCCTGCGGGCCGGAGAGTTTACCGACGGCCTCATCCGGCTTGTTCTCCACGAGGATACGGGCCGTTTTTCCCTGTACTACCTGGAAGATCTTTCCCGGGAAAACTTTGAACCCCTGTTTACCGATCAGGACCCCCGGACCAGTTTTTTCAGCATCCTGCTGAATGACAAAAGCTACCGTCTGGGGGAATCATCGGCCTTCCGGCTCCGGCGGGAAGCGGAGGAGACGAATCCGGCCTTTTTGTTTATATCCCCCTTTCTCCGGATCCGCGAAGAATTTTCCTTTATCAAGACCGCCGGTTCCTCCCAGGCTAACGGCATACGGATAACGGTTTCCGTGGAAAATACCGGTGTTCAGGAAATCAATCTGGGCTTCCGCTTTCTCCTTGACGCCAGCCTGGGTGAACGTGGCCGGGGCGCGCCGCCCTTCCTTACGGATAAACGATCCATCGAATCGGAAACCCTGATCACCGCGCAGGATGACGACCGGCAGTGGATTTCCCGGAACGACCGCCTTTCCCTGATGGGCAGCATCAGCGGCGGGGTGGAACGGCGGCCCGACCAGCTGCATTTTGCCAACTGGAAACGGCTCAACGAGGTTCCCTGGAAAACAAGTTTTACCGCGGGGAGGAATTTTAATTACCTGCCCTATTCCATCGACGACTCGGCGGTCTGTTATTATTACGAACCCCGGCCACTGTCCCGGGGGGAGAGCGCATCCTATACCATTCTGCTGGCCGCCGAAGATCCCCGGGGCTTTGACGGCCCGGAAAAACCCCCCGTCCGGCCCGCTCGGGAAACGGTTCCCCTGCCCGCAAACGCTTCATCCCCGGCGGCGGATGGGCGGGCGGCGGACCTTGCGCTGCTGCAGGATCTACTCAATCGCCTGGACCGGTACATGGCGGGAGAGATCAGCATCACCGCGGACGATCTGGCGGCCATGGAAGCATCAATCGCCCGGTTAAAGGCCCGCTACGGTTTACCCTGATTGGCGCCGATGAAACTGGACCCTGTCCTAAGCAAAGCAACCCGGCTCGCCAGATCCGGAAATTACAGCGGGGCCGTCAAACTTCTGGAGCCGGAGCTGAACCGGTACAACGGCTCCTTCCGCTACTGTTATCTTATGGCGGTTTCCTGTCTCCACACGGACGACTTTGGCGGGGCCCTTTCCTGGTTCAAGGCCGCCCGGGAACTGAAAATGCGGCACCCCGGCGTACTGCTGGGATTTGCGGTCCTCTACCTCCGCCGGCAGGAAATCGACCGGGCGGTGGATTTTTACCTGGAAGTCCAGGAACAGGACGAAAAAAACCGGATCGCCAAAAAAGCCCTGGGGATTATCCGCAAATACGCGGGGACGGGGAATTTTTCCGCATGGCTTGATTCAGGGGAGCTGCCCAAACTGTTCCCTCCGGTTCCCCCGGCGGGTTTTTCCCGGGGCCGGGCCGCCCTTTCCGCCGCCGCCGTCCTGGCCTCCCTGGGCCTCGTCTGGGGGGTTCTGGCGGGGCTCCGCATCGTCCCCAACCCCTTTGGCCGGGGAGAAACCCGCCGGGGCATTACGGAAATCACCCTGGCCGGGGAAGACCGGGCCCAGCCCGTGGAGACCGGGGGCTCCTACCGCTATATCCTGACCCGGGCCCAGGTGCTTGAAACCTATGACCGGGCCCTGGGCCTCTTCACCGAATACCGGGACGAGACGGCAAAAATCAGCCTGAACCGGATCCTCGAATCCAACGCGGCTCCGGGGATCAAAAACAAATCCCGGATCCTCCTTTCCTATATGGATGTCCCCGGATTTGACACCTTTGTACGGAAAGACAATTTCAGCTTTAGTGAAGTGATCCGGGATCCCTTCCTCTACCGGGATTGCCATGTAATCTGGCGGGGCATGGCCACCAATGTGGATTTTCTGCAAAATCTCACGGCCTTTGACTTTCTGGTGGGCTACGATACCCGGCGGACGCTGGAAGGAATTGTCCCCGTGGTATTTGATCAGGCGATTTCCCTGAATCCCGAACGGCCCCTGGAAGTGCTGGGCCGGATTGTACCCGTCTCCACGGAAAAGGGGCCCGGCGTGCGGATAGAAGGGCTGGCGATCCACCAGAGCGCGGTGCTGAATACAAACTAGGGTTTATGGCAAAAAAGCGGGCCGGAATCCGCCGGACCGCTACTGGTTGAAGAGGTTCGGCGATTTAAGATAGATGCTTGCGTCAAAGGGCCGCATCATCTTGCTCATGGAGGCGTTGCTTACCATGGTTCGGACGATCCGGGCGGACAGTTCCGCCGAGGGGACCACCTCGAGGTTGGGAACCTTTTCCGGCATGGCGCAGGAACTGTATACCGTATCGGTTACCATAATGCGGTTCAGCAGCCCCTCGGCCACCAACCTGCCGAGCCGTGTTACTGCGGGGTTTGAAAAGAGGGCGTGGACCGCGATAATATTCACCTCCGAGGGTTTCAGGGGCTCAAGGGCCCGGATCAGGCTCTCCACCGATCCGGCGGTGTCCACCATATCGTCCACAATCCATAGCACCTTCCCCTCCACCGGCTCGGCGGAGAGGATGTTGATCGATTCAATCGTATTTATCCGGGAGTAATCCCGCTGCTTATGAGCCACCACCAGGGGCGCGCCGAAGGCGTTGGCAAAGCCCCGGGCGATTTTTTCACCCCCCGCGTCCACGGAACAGAAGGCCCAATTCGGGCGGACCACCTTTTCCAGGGTTTCCAGATTCTGAATATAGGCGTCGCAGAGGTATCGCTTGAGGAGGGTCAGGGCGGGAATATCATCTATCATACAGATAGTGGGATCCAGCATGGATTTTGATTTATCCGAATGGAGTTGATAGGTTACAATATGGTTGACCCCCAGGCTCGAAAGGGTCTTGATGTGAACCCAGAGGCCCACGGAGCTGCGCCGCGTGGTCCGGTCGGAGCGGGAACAGGAAATAAAGGGTTCAAGCACAATGATCCGCTCCGCCTGGGAGCGTTTGAGGGCGTCTACCGCATGGTACAGTTCGATTTTGGCCTCTTCCACGCCGATACCCGCCTCGTTGCGGGCGCAGCTGGTAAAAAGGAACACCGTCTTTCCCCGGATGGAAGCGTTTACGACTACTTCCATTTCGCCGTCGGCAAAACGGTCGGTGGAAAGCAGATCCGCGCCGTTAATGCGTTCACCCAATTCGGCAAAGCTGGGCAGTTTGAGCAGGTGGGAAACGACCCGGACGGCATAATCCCGCATGGAACGGGTGGCGGTTATCAAAAAATCATCCATCGAGGTTACCTTTAGCCCCATAGTATCACAGCGGGCAAAAGAGGAATAGCTTTTTTTCAAAAAACATGCTAATTTTTCGGGAAAACTCAAGCAAAACAGCCACTTGAGGCCATTACATAGGGGAGGGTAATTATGGCAAAGTCAAACGAACCGGAAAAAACCAGGGGGAACCCCCTGGCGTCGGCGGAAGAAAAGGAAAAGGCACTGGAGGCGGCCCGGCTGCAAATCGAAAAGCAGTTCGGCGCCGGCTCGCTGATCAAACTGGGTTCCCATGACAGCGCGGCGGGGATTGAAACCGTCCCGTCCGGCTCCATCCTGCTGGACGAGGCTTTGGGGATAGGCGGGTATCCCCGGGGGCGGATCATCGAAATCTACGGCCCCGAATCTTCGGGGAAAACCACCCTGGCGCTCCACGCCATCGCGGAGGCCCAGAAACTGGGGGGCATCGCCGCCTTTGTGGATGCGGAACACGCGCTGGATCCGGTCTACGCCAAAAATCTGGGGGTCAACATTGAAAACCTCTGGGTTTCCCAGCCCGATTCGGGGGAACAGGCCCTGGAAATCGCCGAAAGCCTGGTTCGTTCCGGCGCGGTGGATGTGATTGTGGTGGACTCGGTGGCGGCCCTGACCCCCCAGGCGGAAATAGACGGGGACATGGGGGATGCCCAGATGGGGCTCCAGGCCCGGCTTATGAGCCAGGCCATGCGGAAACTCACCGCCATCATCGGCAAATCCCGAACCATCCTCATTTTTATCAACCAGATCCGCATGAAGATTGGGATCATGTTCGGCAACCCTGAAACCACCACCGGGGGCAACGCGCTGAAATTCTACGCCTCCGTCCGGCTGGAAGTACGGAAAACCGAAACCATCGAAGCGGGAAAAGATTCGGACGCCGTGGGGAACCGGGTCCGGGTCAAAGTAGTCAAAAACAAGGTGGCCCCGCCGTTCCGGAAGGCGGAACTGGAGATCATGTTCGGCAAGGGGGTCTCTGCCATCGGAAGCCTGCTGGACTCGGCGGTAAAATACAATATTATCGACAAGAAGGGGGCCTGGTACTCTTACGGCGAGGAAAAAGTCGGTCAGGGCCGGGACAGCGCCCGGGAATACCTGGAGCAAAATTCCGCCTTTGCCCAGGAGGTGGAAGAAAAACTGCGGAAGCTCATCTTCCCGGGCCGGAATTTCCCCGGACCGGCCCCGGCCCCCAAAAAGGCGGCCCCGCCGCCCGGCGGAACCATGGCGGACATGAGTACCGGGTTCCCCGTTGCCGGCGGCGGCGGAGCCGCCGCCGACCCGGCGGGGCAGGGGAGCGGTCCGGCGGCGGAAGCGGAGGCTTCCCCGGCAGCAGGGTTCCCCGCCCCCGGCCCCCGGCCCGTTTCCGGGACGGAAGCAGGCGAGCCCCACCGGGGGCCGGGCCGGCCCCGCAAGACGCCGCCCTCCCCGGGTGAAGACGGGCTCTTCTAACCCCGGTGGCGGAACCGGGCTGTGATGGCCGCGATCCCGTCCTGGTTGTCCTGGGTTTAGGCTCCAACCGGGGGGATTCTCCGGCCATCCTCGCCGGAGCGGTGGAAAAACTGGGGGCCCTGCTGAAAAATATGCGGGCCGCCTCCATAATCGAAACCGAGCCCCGGTATGTTACCGATCAGCCCCGGTTCCTCAACAGCGCGGTGTGCGGCTATTGGGACCGGTCTCCCCGGCAGCTTCTGGAGACCCTGCATCGTGTCGAAGCCGCCTTCGGCAGGGACCGGAGCCGGGAATGCCGCTGGGGGGAAC
The DNA here is from genome assembly GCA_031266075.1 of Treponema sp. Classification (GTDB taxonomy): domain Bacteria; phylum Spirochaetota; class Spirochaetia; order Treponematales; family Breznakiellaceae; genus JAISAN01. The sequence goes on along the minus strand of JAISBS010000032.1, from coordinate 28,828 downwards.
GGACCCTGGATATTGACATCCTCCTCTTTGGGGACCAGATCGTCTCCGGGCCGGGGGACCTTGAAATACCCCACCCCCGCCTTAACGAGCGCGCCTTTGCCCTGGAGCCCCTGGTAGAACTCCTCCCGGACGCGGTAGATCCCCGCACCGGACGCCTGTTTCGGAAAATATTGGGCGCCCTGGCGGGGAGGGAGCAATGAAAAAAGAGGGGCGGGAAGTTTTGCCGCCCGGAGATTTTTAACGGTTCGAGCTTACTTCCCGGACACCCCGCGAACTCAGCTACCGCTTTCCCGCTCCTAAGCCGCGCGCCTCTTCCCCCGTTTCGCAAAAATCGTTATACTGGCGGAAAATATGGATACCACGACAAAAAGCGGCGCCCGTCAGTTCAAGGTACATGAATTCGAGGGCCCCCTGGATCTGTTGCTTTTTTTAATCAAAAAAAACGAAGTCAATATCTACGATATTCCCATTGCGGAGATCACCGAGCAGTATCTGGAATACGTCAGCTACGCCGAAGCCCTGGATCTGGAAGACGTTACCGAATTCCACGCCATGGCGGCGACTCTTTTGTATATCAAGTCCCGAACCCTTCTGCCGCTGGAGCTGGAAAATGACGACGACCTTATCGATCCCCGGCAGGAACTGGTGGAGCGGCTTATCGAATACCAGAAATTCAAAAAGCTTTCGGAGTTGATGGAAGAAAAGGAAAAAGAGGCCGAATGGGTGATGGAGCGGAAAAAGCTCCAGCGGCCCCTGCCCTTTGCGGAGGGAGAGCTTTGGGAACGGGTGGACATTTGGGATCTCCTCAAAACATTCTCCGCCCTCATGCGGCACCTGCCCGGAGAGCGGATCATTGATCTGTACGAAGAAGTATCGGTGAACGAAAAAATCACCCTTTTGACGGAACTGCTGGAAAACCAGGGCGAATGTAACTTTACCGATCTTGTTATCCGGAACGGGTCGGTCATGGACATTGTGTGTGCCTTTCTCGCCGTTCTGGAGGCCGTAAAAGTCAGGATGATCGTGATATTTCAGAACCGGATGTTCGGGGATATACTGATAAAACCGAATCCCCCTGCCGGAGGCGCGTAAACATGGAGCAGGGTGTGGCGGAATTGCTGGAAAAAGAAACCGCGCTGGTGGAGGCCGTCCTCTATCTGGAATCGGACCCCCTGGACGAAGGGGCCATCAGCCGCATATCCGGCTTGTCACGGGATGTGGTAAAGAGTGCGCTGGAAAATCTGGGCCGCCGGTACGGGGGGGAAGAATCGGGGCTGGAGCTGGTTCATATCGGCGGCGGGGTAATGATCAGTCCCAAAAAAGAACTCTGGGAAAATCTCAAGGAACGGTACGGCAAAAAAAACGAAGCCCGAATTTCCCGGGCCGCCATGGAAACCCTTTCGATCATCGCCTATTCCCAGCCCATAACCCGGAGCGAAATCGAAGCTATCCGGGGGGTCTCGGCGGACAATATGATCCGGCTGCTGCTGGAAAAGGAACTTATCCGGGAAACGGGCAAAAAAGACGTTCCCGGAAAACCCGTTCAATACGGAACCACCAGGGAGTTTCTCAAACTTTTCCGGCTGAACAGCATTGCGGATCTCCCGAAACTGGACGAAGGCGAGCGGGACCGGTTCGAACTAGAGGGGCAGGCCTGAGTTGCCCGGAACCGGAGAAGCGGCAGACGAAAAAAAGCCCAGGCTGCAGGTGTATCTGGCCCACGCGGGAATTGCCTCCCGCCGGGCCGCGGAAGCCCTGATCGCCGGGGGCCGGGTTACGGTGAATGGCAGGGCAGTTGTGACGCCGGGGGAAAAGGTCCTCCCCGGCGACGAGGTGCGGCTGGACGGCCTTTTGGTCCGGCCCGAAAGCCGCCGCCGGCATTTGGCCCTCCACAAGCCGCCGGGCTATATTTGCAGTTCCCGGGATCCCCAGCACCGGCCCTTGGCCCTGGACCTGCTCCCCCGGGACATCCGGGAACGGCTCTATAGCGTGGGCCGCCTGGATTACCTGTCATCGGGGCTGATTTTTTTTACCAACGACGGGGACTTTGCCGCCCGGCTGGGCCATCCCAGGGCGGGGCTTGAAAAGGAATATATCGTGGAAGCCTCGGGCGCCATTCCCGGCGCGGTTCCCGAAGCCTTTGCCGCCGGCCTCAGCGTCGAGGGGGTCTGGTACCGGGCCCTGGCGGTTGAAAAGCTGGGCCGGAAAACCTTGCGGGTTGTGCTGGTGGAGGGTAAAAACCGGGAAATTCGCCGGGTCTTTTCCCATTTTCACCTTCACCCGGCCCGGCTCCACCGGATTCGGATCGGCCCGGTACTGCTGGGGAATCTGGAGCCGGGGGAGTCCCGGCCCCTGGAGGAAAAAGAACTGCGGGAACTGGAAAAACTGACGGATAAAACGAATGAGACAAAAAAAAGCATAAGGAGAACTGGTAATTGGTAATCGCCATTGACGGCCCCGCGGGGTCAGGAAAAAGCACCATCGCCCGGCTGCTGGCCCAGGGGCTGGGTTTCACCTACATCAACTCGGGGAACCTCTACCGGGCCCTCAGCCTGGGCTGCCTGCGCCGGGACATCGGTCCCGGGGACACGGAACAGGCCGTGGACTACGCCAAATCCGCCGCGCTGGACTACCGGGGAGACCGGGTATTTCTGGACGGCGAAGATGTAACGGAGGCCCTCCATACCGACGAAATCGACCGGATTTCCGCCCCCCTTTCGGCCATTGTGCCCCTCCGCCATATCGTCAACGACCATATCCGGCGTTTTGCGGGGGCCCTGGACATTGTAGTGGAGGGGCGGGACATGACCACGGTGGTGTTCCCCCTGGCCGAACACCGCTTTTTCCTGGACGCCACTGTAGACGCCCGGGCCCGGCGGCGCTTTGAACAGGGGGTCTCCCGGCTGAGTCTGGAGGAAATCCACCGGGCCATCGCGGATCGGGATGAAATCGACCGGAATAAAACCGAAGGGAGCCTGAAAATCGCCCCCGGCGTTGAACGGCTGGACACTTCGGACTTGACCATCGGGCAAGTTTATGACACATTAATAGAGAGAATGAAAACAGAAGGATTAAGCATGGCTCAGATGGAAGTGGAGCCGAACCGGGCGTCCCCAGGCGCCGGAACGGCGGATGATCCGGAGGAAAAAACAACAAACCCCGGCGAAAACATCCAGACACAATTACAGGAAGAATACCTAAAATCTCTTGAACAACTGGAAGAAGGCCAGCTTGTCGAAGGGGCCGTGATCCAGGTTACGCCGGATCAGGTCTTCATCGACGTGGGCTATAAATCAGAGGGCAAAATCCCCATCGGGGAATTTGCCGAAATTCCCCAAATCGGCGACACCGTATCGGTGATCCTTATCGCCAAGGAAAACAAACACGGCGAAGTGATTGTTTCCAAGCAAAAGGCGGACGCCAAAATTTTCTGGAAAAACCTCCGGCAGGCATTCCAGGATCACACGCTGGTGGAAGGGGTCATCGAAAAAACCGTCAAGGGCGGTTTTGACGTAAACCTGGGCCAGGGCGTCCGGGCCTTTCTGCCCATCAGACAGTCCGACGCCCAGAAGGTTGACAGGCCGGAAAAATTCCTGGGCATGAAGACATGGTTCCATGTGGAGCGGCTCTACTCCGACGGCAAGGTAAACATCGTGGTGAACCGCCGGAAATGGCTGGAGGAAGAAATCGACCGGAAGCGGAATGATTTTTTTGAAAACACGGTGATCGGAACTGACGTAACCGGGGCGGTTAAAAGTTTTACCTCCTTCGGGGCCTTTATCGATCTGGGCGGATTTGACGGCCTCCTTCACATTAACGACATGAGCTGGGGCCACGTAACCCGGCCCAAGGACTTTGTCAAAAAGGGCCAGGAAATCCGCCTCAAGGTGATCCGCATCGATCCGGTGGAAAAACGGATAAACCTTTCGCTGAAACATTTTACCGACGACCCTTGGGTTCATTTTGAGGACAAGTACCACGTCAACGATGTCGTTACGGGTAAAGTGACCAAGCTCACCGAATTCGGCGCCTTCATCGAACTGGAGGAAGGGATCGAAGGGCTGGCCCATATTTCCGAATTCTCCTGGGTGAAAAAAATACAAAAGCCCGGCGAACTCCTGAAACCCGGCGATACGGTGGAGTGCATGATCCTCGGCTACGACCTGCAGGCGGGGAGGGTGTCCCTGGGCCTGAAACAGGTCGGCGCCAACCCCTGGGACGACATCGACGAAAAATACCCGGTGGGAACCCGGCTTACCCGGAAGGTGGTGAAAATCACCAATGCCGGGGCCTTTATCGAACTGGAAGAAGGGATCGACGGCTTCCTCCACGGGGACGACATTTCCTGGACAAAAAAGATCAAACATCCCGGCAGCGAGCTTGAAGCGGGGCAGGAAATCGAAATCATGGTCATCGGCCTGGACCGGGAAAACCGGAACATCAAACTGGGGATCAAACAGCTTTCCGAAGACCCCTGGCAGAGCTTTGCCGGAACCTACAAACCCGGAACCCAGGTGGAAGGGGAGGTGTCCTCCATCACCGACTTTGGCGTATTTGTCAAGGTTCCCGGCGGCATCGAGGGGCTTATCCACAAATCCAACCTGACGGAAAACCGGGAGGAAGATCCCGGCGAGGCCCTGAAAAAATACCATCCCGGCGACAAGATCAAGGCGGTAGTTCTGGAAATCCAGCCGGACAAGCAAAAAGTGGCCTTTTCCATCCGGGACTACCAGAAAAAGGTTCAACGGGACGAAATGTCCCGGTATATGGCGGCGGAGGAATCGGATGGTTCTACCTTCACCCTGGGAGATTTTCTCAAGTCAAAAAACGATTCCGAAAAGAACGCTTCCGGCGGCCCGGATTCGCAGACCGTGGATGGCAAGGAAAGTCCGGACGGTTCCGCAGATGCGGATGCTGAAACAAAAACAGATGCCGGGTAAGGGCATCCCCGGCCCGCCGTATGCTGTCGAAAATTGACGTTCAGAAATTCAACACCCTGATCGAAATCAACAGCCTGATCAATGCGCCCAATCAGGATGTCCACGCCCTCCTGACCCGGATACTGGATTCGGCCACGCGGCTCTGCGGCGGCGAAGCTTCCAACCTGCTCCTGGTGGACCGGGGCGCGCAGGAGCTGTACTTCGAGGCGGCTCTGGGCTCCAGGGACCGGGAAGTGAAGCAGTTTACTATTAAGCTGGGGGAGGGCGTCGCCGGATGGGTGGCGGAACATAACAAGCCGATCATCGTAAACGACGTAATCAATGACAAGCAGCGTCCGCGAAACAGTTCAAAAAAAAACGATATTCCCTCGAAAACCATGATGGCGGCGCCCCTGCGAATCCAGGGTGAATGTATCGGCGTTATCGAACTGTTAAACAAAAAAGGCGAAAAAAAATTTGTCCGGGAGGATCTGGAATGGCTTGAAATATTCGCCAACCAGGCGGCGCTGGCCATAAAAAACACCCAAAGCATCGAGCGGGCCCGGACCGAAATTCGGCAGCTCCAGGATCAGTTAAAGACCGGGGAAGATTTTCACACCTTGGTGGCGAAAAGCCCCGCGATCCTGGAAAAGCTTGAGATCATCGACCGGGTGGCAAAAACCGATTCTTCGGTGCTGATCCTGGGGGAGAGCGGGGTAGGGAAGGAGCTTTTCGCCGAGCAGATACACCTTCGCAGTCCCCGGCGGCGGGCGCCCTTTGTCCGGGTGAACTGCGCGGCTCTGCCCGAAGGACTTCTGGAAAGCGAACTATTCGGCCATGTGAAAGGGGCCTTTACCAGCGCCCTGAACAACAGGAGGGGCCGTTTTGAATTGGCCGACGGGGGCACGATTTTTCTTGATGAAATCGGCGATCTGCCCCTGCCGCTCCAGGCAAAACTGCTCCGGGTCATTCAGGAAAGGACCTTTGAAAAGGTCGGCTCCAATGTACCGGTTACCGTCAATGTCCGAATTCTGGCTGCCACCAACAAGGACATTGAGGCCCTGGTGGACCGGGGGGAATTCCGCGGCGATCTGTACTACCGCCTGAATGTGCTGCCCCTGCACATTCCGCCCCTGCGCCAGCGGCCCGAAGACATCCCGGAACTGGCAGCCTTTTTCCTGGAAAAATTCAGGCGGGGCGCAAAAAAACAGATCGAAGGCTTTTCCGACGAGGCCATGGAAGCCATGTTGTCCTATTCCTGGCCGGGCAATATCCGGGAGCTGGAAAACTGCGTGGAACGGGCCTGCGTGATCGGCAAAAACAAATGGATCCGGCGGGAGGATCTGTTCCTCAATACCGGCGCGGCGGCGCCTGAACAGGAGGGGGACCGGAGCCTGAAAACGGCGATCAATACCTTCAAAGCCTATTTTATCAAAAAAGTGCTGGAAGAAAATAACTGGAATCAGACTGAAGCCGCCCGGTCCCTGAATATTCAACGAACCTATTTGTCGCGGCTGATTCGGGAATTCAATATGAATAATCCCAAGGAATAGGAGTAAAACCATGCCCACGGAAAATCAAAAACCCAATATCGGCGAAACGCTCAATGATTTTGCCCAAAGAAACAGACGGGCCATATTTATCTTTTTTGGCATGATCCTGGCGCTGCTGGCGGTTTTTGCCGGCGCCCAGGGTATTCTGGGCGCGTCCCGAAACAAAGCCCTGGCCGCGGCGGAGGAGTTTAACCGCCGGTATGACACTCTGCGCCCGGACCTTGCCGATCCGTCAAAATCCTCCGACGTATCGGCGCTGCTGGAGGATCTGAACCAGTTCGCGGAAAAGACTTCAGGCTACGCCGGCGGACGGGTATGGGCAATGATAGGCAGCATCCATGTGGAAAAACAAGAATGGCCCGAGGCGGAACAGGCCTATGCCTCCGCCGCCAAAGCGGCGGCAAAAACCTACCTCGCGGCAACAGCGTTTTTTAATGCCGCCGCCGCCGCGGAAGAGCAGGGGAACGCTGCCGGGGCCCTTGACTATTACACCCAATGCGCGGCCCTGGCCGATCTTTTTCCCCCGGTGGACCGGGCCCGGTTCGCCATTGGACGCCTGCGGGAAGAGCAGGGCAATATTGCCGAAGCCCTGGAAGCCTACCGGCAGTTGACAGCCGGGGATTCGGATTCGGTATGGACAAATCTGGCCCGGAACCGGATAATATTTCTTGAGATGAATGAAACGGAAGAAACCGGGGGGCTGGAAACGGAAAATGAGGAAGGCAATTCGTAAAACAGGACTTGTTCTCCGGGCCGCCGTTATCCTGCTTTTTGCCGGCGCCTGCGGGATCGAAGACTATGCCTTTCTATATCCCGTTTCGGAAGGCAGGATCTCTCCGAATGCCCATTCCGCCAACATCGATCTGCCGGCGGTGGAAATTGTGGAGGCCCAGTATTTTACCAACTATGTTATTTATTACCGTATTTATATCAGCAATATGCTTGAAAACGGCGTCATAACAACCCCCGAACAAATGTCGCAAATTAATCCGGCGCTGGCAAGCGATTATACCAACCTGTACTACTATACCAGCAACAATCCCAGCAGCACGGAAACGATATACAGTTCCATGGCTCTTTTCGGCAACCGGCGGTATTATGCCCTGGCCCTGGAGGGCAACAACATCAACCTGGTATTAAACTCCCTTTCTCCGCAGCGGCTTACCCTGGAATTTGCCGGCCCTCCGCCGTTTATGCAACTGGGCAGCGGCGCTCCCATCAATCTTTGGCGGTCCACCAACAACGGCGCCTTTACGCCCAGCCCGGATCGGCGCTTTGTAAACACCCCGGACTTATACGCTTCGGCAAACGCCACCGTTGACATAAACGCCGATGTGGCGGACAAAACCGGCTCATCGAATCTATACACCTATGTTTCCCTGTATATTGCCAAAATGGGCAGGGACATCCGCACCCTGACCCCAATTTACAGCGCGCCGACTTTCATCGGCATTTTCAAACTCCCGGAATAAAACAAGAGAGGAGGGGCCGGATTCCTGGCGCGCGGGGGTCCCGTTTTATATCTCCATTACTATTCATAACGTTTCTTCTGTCTACTAATACCGGTGGCGCCGTTTAACGATGGATCGGAAATGGCGGCGGACCCAGGAAGAATGACGGCGAAACCACCATGCGGTGCGGCCCAGGGAAAGAAGCCAGACCAGTATGGCCGCAAGCAGCAGGACTATAACAATAAGCAAAACCAGAATGACGGCGCAGGGCGGCGCAAAACAATTTCCCGGCCCGGTGGCGGTTACGGCCAGATACGGGGGCTGGGGCGGAAATACGCCGGGAACCGGGGCCGGCGGATTTTCCGGCGCCTGGCTGTTTGACGACGTGCGGACGGCAGGGGGCGGAACCGCCGGTGAAACACCTGGCTCTCCGGAGCTGCGGCCCACGGTTCCTCCGGCGGGGCCTGGAGACGACGGCGCCTGATCCGGCGGCGTTTCACCGGCCTGGGGCTGGAGGTGGATCAATTGTTCAAGGCGCACTTCAGTATAACCCCGGGGGGACATTCCGATGGCGTCGCCCGCCTCCGCGGAAATATCGGCAACCCTCGGATCGGATGCGGGAATCCGTCCGTCCACGGTGGCAATCACCTCGGAATTGTTTCGCAGGTTGGTAATTTTGACCCGGGTGCCAAAAGACATACTGGGATGGGAAATGGTAACGCCGGTTTTCGCGGCGTTATACGAAGCATTGCCCGTCTGGGTTTGGGCGAAGCAGAGGCCGGAAAAAACCAGTCCCAGTCCCAGTGCCAGCGCCGCGTATAAATTTTTCATCAAAAATCCCCCTTGCCCATATCAATAAAGCCCCAGGCATAGCCCAGCGTGATGGTAACAAAGCTCCGCCGGTAGGCCGTGTTTTTATCGTCCTCCATGACGCGGGCGCTGAAATCCCCGCCGCCCCGGAAATCCGCCAGCAGGAGTCCGGGGCCAAGTTTCATGGCGGCCTCAAGACCCAGCGTAAAACCCAAAGGCGCCGCGGAGGACCAGGAAAAAGACGCCGATTCCCCCGTCGGGTTTTTCCGGTACGGCGCTTCGCCCAGAGGAACAAAGGCGTAGAGGCCCCCGAAGGGCGCCAGACGGAACCTGCCGGGTTTGAAATTTGCCTTGACGATGACGGGAAACACCAGGGAATAGGCGGTGTATTTTTCGTTCACATAAACCGGAGAGTACTCCCCTGCCCCGCCGACATCGTCTATGCCGCGGTACACCAGATTGTCAAAGGTAAAATCAAGTTCGGCCTGCACGGACAAAACGGAATTGAGGTACACCGACGCAAAAAGGCCCCCTTCAAAATTCAGGGCCTGCGCGCCGGGGGCGAATTGTTCGGGCTCCGTGTACCAGCGGTGGGAAACGCCGGAACGGAACCCCAGGCCGATCCGTTTTTCTTTCCAGCCTGTTTTCTCAGGCCCGTCCTCCGCGGAAACCGGGACGATATGGGAAAAAAGCCATTCCACCAGGCCGGGCAGGGATTGAAGTCCTTCGGTAATATTTTCGTACACCAGATCGTCGGTGTAGATCATGGACAAATTCGACATATCCCAGAGCCACAACTGGAGATAATATTCGCCCGAAAAACTGCCCGGATACACGCCGCCGGTCAGGGCGAAACGGGTGCCCGGAACCAGTTCCCGTATGGGAGGCATATCGGTGGGCGTCCGCACCCCTGCGGCGGCCACTGTCTGGGCGCTTACGCTCCGGGGACTGTATTCTTCCATGGCCTCCACCGCGCGAAAGACCGCCTGGTTAAAAGACGTTGCGGGCCCCGCGTCTCCGATGAAGGGAAGAATGGCGACAATGGCCTTTCCTTCATAGGTATATCCCGCGCCGTCCTGGGCGGAAAGCGTCAGGGGAAACAAAAGAGCCGGGAGGAAACTGAAAAACGTGCGGAGCGCCGCGGTTTTAATCCGGTTTTTTTTCATTTTGCCCTTCCGGTTTGCTGTTTTTTGAAGAACCCGAATTCGTACCCGGCGGATATAATCAGTTTGTACCGCCTGTAGGTATCAATTCCCCCGGCGTCCTGGAGCGCCGGTTTTCCCAGATCCGCGGTAACGCGAAGGTCGGCAAAAAATATCCCCGGTCCCGCGAAAAACGACACGTTAAGGCCGCCCAGGATTCCCAGGGGCGGCGGCGCATAGGACCAGGCGAAGCTGTTTTTCCCCGCAAAGACATCGTTCACCGTGATCTTTCCCAGGGGCGCAAGCAGGCTTAATCCCAGAAAGGGGGAAACCCGGAAATTGGCGGGGTAAAAATGCAGCTTTGCCATGAAGGGGAATTGCAGGGACAGCCCGGTGAATTGCCGGGTATAGCTGTCCACATCGTTCTTGCCGGCGTTCAGCGCATAGAGCCACATCGAAGCGCTGTCCAGGACAAGGTTTATTTCGGCCTGGAGGCTCAGGCGGGGGGAAATCTGCACGCCGGCCTGAAAGCCCGCGTCCAGGGACAGACCGTAGGCGTCGCCGCCGGTAAAGGCCGTATCCCCCTCCGGAGTGTAGACGCTGGGCAGTGAAGAGCCCAGCCGGCCCCCCAGGAAAAGCCAGTGGTTTTTATAGGTCCTGCCGCCGGAATTGTCCCCGGCGTCCGGTTCTTCCGCGCCGAAACGTCCGGTTTCAATCCGCTCCTCCGGCGTCTGGGCCGGGGAAAAAGGAGTTATGCCGAAAAGCAGCAGCGCGGCAGCAAAAGCCAAAACACATTTTTTCATCCAACAAACTCCTTCAAACTCCTTTTGGTTTTTGACAACGGAATTACGGTTTCGCTGCCAGCTTCCCGAAAGTATCCAGCGTGTAGGCGGACAGGGACACGGGCCTGCTGCCGCCGTAGGTATAGCTGCCCAGGGGGAACCGTTTTATCAGAGCCGCGGCCTGGGCGGGGGGAATTTCGTTACCGCCGTCTTTGATCAAGTATTTCCCCAGCCAGTCGCCTGCGATGGTCGCATTGGGATCAAAGGCGCCGCTGGACAGAAGGCGGCTTTCCAGATCGATGGTGGTGATGGGGGCTGTTCCGGGGCTAAAGAATTGCCCATCGGGCAGCCGGTCGGATTGCACGATATTGATATAGTTCCGGTTGTTCTGGGGATCATCGGCAAAGGCCAGCACCAGGCCGGAAACCCTGGCCCCTTCCATCATGGTAAACTCGTCCCCCTGTCCGTTACCCCAGTTGCCTGCGGCGTAATTCCAGATGTAGACCTTGTCCGCCTGGGCATTACCCCGCAGAGTGGTAACGCCCCGGCTGCAAATCGCCTTGGAACTTCCCACGCCGGTGTTGGCGGTTACCGAAGAATCGCCGTCCATGTAGAAGAGGGCCCGGGACCAGACAAAGACGCCGCCGCCCTGACGAAGGGAGGTATTGTTCATAATCTGGCCGTTCAGCATTTCAAAAGCGCCTTTTGCCACAAACACGCCGCCGCCGCCGTGGGGCCAGAAATTGCCTGAGGAAGTATTGTTGTTCACCTTTCCCCCGTTCATGATGAAGGTATGGTCCGGAACCGGAGCGCCGTTTACCAGAACGCCGCCGCCTGAACCCGCGGCGCTGTTGCCGGAGACTTCCCCATTCACGAGCCAGAAGAGGCCCTCTTCGCCAAACACGTACACGCCGCCGCCGCCCTGAATAACCGGATTGGTCCCCGTCGTAAAGTTCGTGGCCGTGGTACCGGAAGCGGTATTGCCGCTGACGGAACCGGTCATAAGATCAAATTCGCTGTTGTCCACATAGACCCCGCCGCCCGAAAGGGCCCGGCTGCCGGTGATGCTGCCGCTTTTCCAGATAACCGTACTCCCCTCCCCTATATATATGCCGCCGCCGTTCGCACCATAGGCGGCCCCGCCGCCGCCGTTCCGGATGGTAATGTTTTCAAAGGTGATGTGGGCGCCCCCGGTAATGGCAATGACCCGTTTGTTTGCCGTGCCCTCAAGGGCGGCGTTGGACCCAATGCCGGTGATGTAAATGCGCCAGGGGTTCGAACCGTTCCTGCCGGTCCCCCTGATATTGAAGACGCTCTGCCCTCCGGCCACCGGGGACGCGCCGCTGTTATGGAATTGGCCGTTACCATCCTGCGCCCCCCTTTGCGCCGTGGAGGTGTTTTCCCAGGCCCCCCCTTCGCTGGCGTTGTTCAGGGTTCCAATGACGTAAATGTGATCCACGTTATGTTCGACCGCCTGGTACACCGCGTGGGCCAGGGTCTTAAAGGGCGTTGATTCGGAGCCGCCGTTGTACTGATCCGGGTCCGTATCATCTCCGGTAGCCTTGACGTAGTAATAGTGAACATCCCGGGCAACGACCACCACATAGTCCTGGAAATTCCCCGCCTGGGCCCGGATCCGGTACACCGCTTCCTGATAGTTGTCCTGGTTGTCGAAGGGGATTGTTCCGGTTAATACGCCATCAGGGGCGGTTATCTGGGTATCATCATCTGGGTTCAAAAATTGGCCGCCGGTTCTATCTGAAAGAGTAATCTGGGCAATCAGAGCTTTCAGGTCTGTCCACTTCGGTCCATCAACAGGCCCTTCTGAATCAATGAGCGTTAAAGGCGATGTGGCGTAGGGCACCTGCACGACAATGGGGATTTTCCCGTCCGCCCGGGGCTTTGTGCCAATGACCACTTTGGCCCGGGGAACATTGGTGATAACAAAATCAAAGATCCCTGTGTCTGTATCAGCGTCTTCCGTGGCAACCACAACTTTGTATGGTTTTGTAACCGTTTCATTATCGGATATTACGGTATAGTATACTGGGACGCTGAAATTCTGTTCCACCCCGGAGCCGGGGTTTAGATTTCCCTGGTACGTAATCAAGGGTTTGAGGCTCGTAAGGGGCGTACCGTAGGGCAATTTGTTTGCCGTGTTGGAGATGGCGTAATAATCGCCACTGGGACTCGCGGCGACAGTAAAGGGGTAATCGGGGTAGCCGTCGAGGACAAAATTGGTGATTGCCGCATCGCCGCTTGCCGCTTCCGTAATCGTTACGGTGTATAGTTTATGCCCTCCGCTGGAAGCATAGACGCGGAATTTCGCCGGCGTTCCGCCAGGATAAAACTCGATTTTCCCTCCGGTCAGCGGAATATCGTACGTGTCCTCAGATTCATGGTCAGGATCAACGCGCATTACCTTCGTACCAATATACGAAAATACCGGCGTCAGGCTGTATGCTACGCCGATGCCGGGCTTGTCTTTGGTTCCGGAGGGCACTACGACCTCAATGGTTGCGGGATTGGCGGTATGATTGATAATCGGCGCCGATTCCAGACCGGTTTCCTGAAAAGCGATATTTGTGATTAAACAGGTGTCCTCCGCTCCTCTGGTAACTATCACCGTGTAGGGCTGGGTAACGCCGTTTCTGCCCTCCGCTACCCATGAAGTGGGCCGGCTGTAATCACCGGGGATCCAGACGGGCTTGCCGTCAGGCCCCGGTACGGGCGGGTAGGGAGACGAAACAATCCGGGCGCCGGGGGCGCAGTCCACCAGCGGCGTCAGGCTTGTCAGGTTGGCGCTGGAATCGGGAACCATCACCATAATAAGGCGGGCGCCGTCGGGACCGGGACTGGAACCAATGATCGAAACGGCGCCGGGGGTTTGGCTAAAGGTAAAACCGGTGATGAAACCTGCACCCGGATCCGTTCCGGGATTGGTAACGGTCAGATCCCCGGCGTGGTACACAAAGGCCGCCGGGGTGGTAAGGTTTGAAAAGACATGGGCTATGTCGGCCCGGCTGACCGGCGGGTTCGGGCCGTCCATGGCCACCGAAGTGGTGAGCCGGTACTCGCCGGGGGGAAGATCCAGGGAACCGCTCTGTTTAACCAGACCTGTCTCCCGCTGGATAAGCAGGATCGTGCCGCGCTGGGCCCCGGCGGTCAGACCCTCGGAGGTGATCAGGGAAATGGGTATGGCGTTCCAGGAGTCGCCGGTTGAATCGTACTGTTCTACCAGAAGTTCGGCCCGGGCCGGTATCTGCCCCACCCCGTCCCAGTTAAGGGAATACTGGAGCGTACCGGGGATACTGTCATCCATGTAGGGTCTGAGCGTCAGGGATGTTGTGGTATGTCCGCTTACATGAAGCGGCGTAATTACCGGCGTTTCCGTTTCAAGGTTCCAGGTCCTGGCGCTTACTTTATCCCCGCTGTAACCGGCGGCGGAAATATAGTAGTCTCCATTGATCAGCGTTATCTGGAAGGAACCGGCGCCGGAGGTATAGGTAGCCGGGTCTGAGCCATCGGGGTGCTGGGAAATGTACAACTCATAGGAACTCAGTTCCGGATCCTGGGACAGCATGGTCCGGGCGGAACCGGAGCCGGCCTGCCGGGGGCCCGAAAGGGAAACGGACAGAAGCCCCATTCCTGCCGGGAGGGAGCGCGATTCGGGCCGTTCAAACAGGATCTGTTCGCAGCCGCTCAAAAATACGCCGCCCAGCCATACCAGCGCGGCAAGGGCCGCGGCCCCGTTTCTCAAAGCCATTCTTTTTTTCATAACCCACCCCCGGCAACCACAAAGTACAACTTGCCGCTGTAATGCAATCCGCCCTTCATTCCCGAAACCATTATTTCATGCCGTCCGGGAGCAAGGGATCCGTCCCCCACGCTCAGGTTAAAGACGGTATCCAGAGGGGAAACCGGCTGTTTCACCCCGTCCACAAACCATTCATAGGGCGAGCGAAGCCCGCCGGAATTTGTGTTCTCGTCGTAGGCGTTCACCGTTACGGTAATAACCCCGGTACTTTGGTCAAAGGTGTTGCCGGCGATAACCGTCATGTCTTTTTCGCCCGTAAACGTTATCGTTACGGCGCTCTGCAATATCACCGTTACGGTGTACGGCAATGTTCCGTTGTCCTGGGCCGTGACAGTGTACGTTTGGGACGAAGAAAAATTCCGCGCCGTGTCCGTAAAGGGATTGGCCGTTTTTTCGCCGCCCGACGGCCCGGCAACGGACTTCCCTATCCAGGTAAGGGTTGGCGTCCAATTCGTCACCAAATCGGCGGTGTGGGGAACCTCCGCCCGTATCGTATGGGCCGTCTGGTCGATTGAAGCCACCACCCGGATCACCCCGCCCCCGGTAAGGGGGACTTCCTCAAAGATAAAGCTCGTTATCAGTTTGGCGTCGTTGTCGGCGGCGTAGACCCTAACCGTGTATGTTTTACTGCTGCCGTCCTCCGCCTGTACGGTGTAAGTCAGGGGGTTGGTAAAATTCAGGGCCGTACCCCCGGCGGGATTTATGCTTACCCCCGTGTGTTCAATTTCCGGCGCCAGATTACTTAAATCCGTTCCCGCGGGAACCCGGACGGAAACGGGACAGGTTCCGTCCGCGTCCGGCGTTGCGCCGATGATGGTTTCGGTGTTGGGAACACCGGGAAATTTAAACCCCGTAATGTCTTTGGCGCTGGAGGGAACAATGTTCACCGTTACCTTGTAGGACCGGGTTTTGCCACTCATTCCGGTAACGGTGTAGTCCACCGGCCCCGTAAAATTGACCGCCGTGCCGGAACCGGGATTCACCGACTTTCCGGTAAAATACACCGTGGGTCTCAGGCTCCCCCGGCTGGTTCCCGAAGGCGCCGTTACGGTGATGGTATTGAGATCCTCGTGAATCACCCCCGCGGCCAGGGGATCGGTAAAATAAAAGCCCGTGATTTCCGGATCATCCGTTGTTTCCGCATGGCGGACCGTAACGGCGTAGGTTCTGGTCTCGTCATTTTCCGCCGTCACCGTATATTTTACCGGCACTGTCGCGCTGGCGGAGAAATTCACCGGAGCGGACTCCTCTACGGTTTTGGGGAATTCCGGGGAAGGGGGGCTTAAAGTATTCCCGCCGTTGCTCAGGGGAACAATTTCTTTGCCGGTATGTGTAATGACGGGCGTTAAACTGTCAAGAATCGTCGTATCAGGAACCGTTATCAAAATGGGATACTCACCGCCGGCATTGGGCATCGCGCTTATGACGGCGCTTGTCTCAGCCACCCCGTTAAAAGCAAAGGCCGTTATTGCCCTGGCGCCGCTCTTCACGGCTTCGACCGTTACCTGGTAATACTTCCGGTTTGGCACGGTCTCCGTATCGTTTGCCGCTACCACCGTATAGACCAGGGGGTTCAAAAAGCTCCGGGGGCCGTCCGCCAGGGGATTGGAACCCGGAATCCCGGCGATTTCCCTGCCGGTATAGCAGACGGTAGCCGTCAGGTTCTGCAAATTCGTGCCGTAGGGGACCTTTACCCTAATAGCGTAGGGGTCGGTATCTGTTCCCGCGCCGTCGCTGCCGTCGGTTGCCCCAATCTCCCCAATGGCCGCCGGGCTGCTAAAGTAAAACGCGTCTATGGAGGCCCCGGAACTGTTGGGGGGGCCGGGCGGGTTTTCAGGAGGACTGATAACTATCACGTTATATTCATTAGTATCCCCGGTCCAAATTACCGTGTTGTTGTTGTTGATCACCGTGCCGGGAGTGATGACGGTAGACCCGCCCCCCTGGTAATTGATATTAACCGTGGGGTTATTGATAAACACGGGAAGCTCCACGATGACGGTGTATTTTCCGTCTCCGCCGGTTCCTGTTTTTACCGTCTCCCCGGGGACGCCGGGAACGTCAATGCCGGGAGCGGAGGGGGCGGGAGCGGTAAACACATGAACTTTGTATTTTTCCGTTTTCGTTCCGTCCCGGGAACGGACCGTATATTCAACTCCGGCGCCGGGTGAATCGGACCCGGTAAAATCCTTCGGCTGACCGTCCAGGGGGCTTACGGAGCTGCCGGTGTAGTATATCTCGGGCACGAGGGCGTTTAGCGCGGTCCCAAAGGGAACCGTCAGGGCTATCGTTTTGGCGGTCTCATCAATGAGCCCCTCCACCAGGGGAGTTTTAAAATAAAACCCCGTTATCCGCGCGGTTGCATCGTCGTTACCCTTTTTGATCACCGTTACCACATAATCCCTGGTACTCCGGTCTTCCGCCGTTACCGTGTAGGTTTCCGGCCTGCCGAAATCCAGCGCGGTTTCCGGCCCCGGGCTGACGGACGCCCCCGTATAGCTGATGAATGGCGCGAGACCGCTTAGGACGGGATCACCAGGAACAAGAACCAGGATGGGGTACTTCCCGTCGGGCCGGGGCGCCCCGCCGATTATAACGTCCTGGCCGCTTATGCTATTTAAACTAAAGACCGTTATTTCCTTGTCATGACTCTTTTCCCTGGTTACCGTAACGGTATAGATTTTTTCGGAAATCAAATTCCGGGCAACGACCTTCAACTGCCGGGGCGCCGAAAAATCGCCGGTAAAGGTAAAAGTTTCTTCCGGATGGCGGCCGCCCAGAGGGTCTTCGAAGAATATGCCGGTATGAACAACCTGGGCGCTGAGGAAACCGGTATTTGTTCCCGCCGGAACGCTGACGGCAATGGTTCCGGCTTCCTGGTTTATCAGTCCTTCGGCGGTCAGGCCCGAAACATCCACGGCAAAGCGGATAATCTCCCGGCTGGTATTGTCCGGCACATACACCGTAACCCCATATTTTCGCTGGGAGCCGTCTTCGGCGCTCACGGTATAAATCACCGGGGAACTTACCGAAGCACTGAAATTCCCCGCCGCCCCCGAGGGAGGATCCAGGCTTTTCCCCCGAAAGGTGATCGAGGGGCTCAGTCCGGCCCGGGAAGTTCCCCCGGAGAGGAGAACCAAAATGGGGTATATTCCCCCGGAGCCGGGGGTATTGCTGACAAAATCTTTTTCGCCCTCAAGACCAAACGTAAAGGAAACAATTTCCTTGCTGTCCGCCGGGCCGGCGACGCGGCCATCCCCGCCGAGGCTCGTCGTTTTTCCCGTGGGGGTGTCTATCCATTTCAAAACCGGATTTGAACAGGCGCTTGCCAAAGAGACGGCGGCAAGTATAAAAAAAACCTTTTTCATAGGCACTTCCTTTGCGATAAACAAACTATAAATGAAAAATGATAATATTTCAATGCAAATGAAAAAAAAAGCAGTTGTAATGAACAGGGAACAAAAATTTGAAAAAATAACCATGAGAGGCTGTTGGACTTGTTCAATAACCCGGTTGGTTATCGCGGACTAAGGTCCGACACAAGTCTCGCAAGAAACCCTGCGGGTTTCAATGCTCCACAATTTTGCTGCTTTTTAAGTGGAATTTCCCCCAAAACGCAGGTTTTGGAACCGCCTTATGGGAACTTCCGAAGACCCAACCGGGGTTTCCGGCGCTTCCCGTAATTAAGTGTATATTTATTCATATATGGTAAAGTAAATTCTCGTGAATTTCAGGGGCCCGGGGACTCAGCGGCTAAACCTTCTGACAAAGACGCTCAGGGCCAACCCTACCCCGGTCATGGCGGAAAGCAGCGCGGAGCCGCCGTAGGACATAAAAAGCAGGGGAATTCCGGTGATGGGCATAATCCCCATGGTCATGCCCACATTGATCACAAAATGAAAGAGGTACATTGCCGAAAGGCCCGCGCAGATATAGGAACCAAAGGGTTCCGAAGTGATTCGCATAATCCGCACCAGCCGCAGGCAGACAAGCAGGAACAGGGCAAAAACCAGGAGCCCTCCCAGGAAGCCCCATTCCTCGGAAAAGATCGAAAAAATAAAGTCCGTACTCTGCTGGGGCAGAAAACGGTAATGGCTTTGGGTTCCCTGGAGATAGCCCTTTCCAGCCAGGCCCCCGGAGCCGATGGCGATGATGGACTGGATGATATTCCAGCCCGCCCCCCGGGGGTCAACATCGGGATCCAGGAACACAATGAGCCGCATAAGCTGGTAGTCCTTGAGGATCCGGTGGGATACAAAAGAAGCGCCCAGGGAAAAGGCGGCAATCGTTACCCCGTAGGTTATCCAGAAAAAATATTTTTTCCGGTATTTAAGAAACCCAAAAAGGGCTATGCCCGCCACGGCGCCAAGCGCAAGAATCGCCACGGCGATAAACCGGGGGTTGTTGAGGACAAGCAGGCCGGACAGGGAATTGTGGAGGATATAACTCTGCCACAGGGGCAGAACCATCAAAAATCCCGTCAGGAGGATACAGGCGCTTAAATAGATGACGTACCGGAGCGATACCCCGGCCACAAAGGTCATCACCAGGAGGATGGGGATAAAGACCAGGGAGGTTCCAAAGTCGGGCTGGATAAGAACCAGTCCCATGGGAATAAATACGATAAGGCAGGAAATCAAAAACCGGGAAAGTCTTTTGTCCGAATGTCTGGTGTCCCCCAGATACCGGGCAAGAAAAAGGATAGTGGTAATTTTGGCGAATTCCGAGGGCTGGATGCCAAAAGAGCCGATCCCTATCCAGGCCCGGGCGCCGTTTACCAGCCGCCCGAAAAGGCAGGTGTAGATCAGGAGCGCCAGCGTTCCCAGATAAAAAAACAGGGAAAAATCCCGGATCCGGCGGTAGTCCAGCACGGACAGGGCCAGGGCGATAATGAGCCCGCCGGAGGCCCAGATAATCTGCCGTATGTATTCGCTGGAAACCAGAACGCCCGAAGACGTAAGCCCGGAAGAATAAATAAACAGAATTCCAAAGAGCGAAAGCATAAGCGCCGCCAGGAGAAGGAAAAAATCTATCTCCAGCAAATTCCGGATCCTCATTCCCGGCGGCCCTGCCTTTGAAGGGGCATATAATACTGGGGCCCCAGCGCCTGCACCGTCTCCTCGTACGTTTGGCCCGCGAAAATCCCGTGAAAAATAATCGCCGAGGCATAGGTGGCCCACCATTCCCAGTTGTTTACCGCTTCCACAATGACGGAGACTACTACCTGATCATCGGGGTTCGCCGCCTCATAGGGGGCGTAGGCGGTAAACCAGGAATGCCAGCGATCCTGGA
The DNA here is from genome assembly GCA_031266075.1 of Treponema sp. GTDB lineage: Bacteria > Spirochaetota > Spirochaetia > Treponematales > Breznakiellaceae > JAISAN01. The sequence continues at coordinate 9,062 of JAISBS010000032.1, read as the reverse complement.
CTCCCACTTCCCCGGTGCCTGTCTTGCCGGCGATCTGCACGGTCTTGAGGTTCAGGGGGAACTGGGCGGTTCCCGCGCTGATAACGCTCCGCATATCCCGGCGGACCCGTTCAAAAACCTGGGGATCAATATCGCTTTCATGGGCGATTTCCGGCATGACGCTCCGTTCCACCGCCCCGGAAACCGGATGCCGGACCTCTTTGAGAACATGGGGCCGGTATATCTTTCCGCTGTTTACCACCATGGCGGTCATATTGGCCATTTGCAGCGGCGTAACCAGGGTATAGCCCTGGCCGATGGCCATATTCATCGTATCCCCCCCCTGCCAGCGTTCGTGAAAACGGCGATCTTTCCATTGGGGCGTGGGGATAAAACCGGAAATTTCCCCCGGCAAATCAATGCCGGTCAATTCACCAAAGGCAAATTCCCGGGCGTAGGATATGATCCGTTCCACCTTCAGGTGATCCCGGCCCACAATCCAGTAATAAATATCGCAGGACTGGGCCATGGCCTGCCGCAGATTCAGGCGGCCATGGCCGGGCCGGCGGATATGGCAGCGCCACATCCGGTCCCCGTAGTTCAGTTCCCCCCGGCAGTCGATGAGTTGATCCGGGGGAAAGGCGTTTTCTGCCAAAATGCCGGTGGTCATGACAATTTTAAAGGTAGAGGCCGGGGGATAGCTTGACTGGATGGCCCGGTTCAGAAAGGGCTTGTTCGGATCGTTGCTCAGGGCCTGGTATTCGGCGCCCATGTCGGAGCGGTTAAAAATATTGGGGTCGTACCAGGGGTAGGACGCCATGGCCAGTATCTCCCCGGTATTGGGTTTCAGCACCACCGCCGCGCCGATACGGTTTCCCAGGGCCTTTTCCACCAGGGTCTGGATGGACCGGTCAATAGTCAGGACCAGGTTTTTCCCCATTTCCGGCAGCTCCCGGATATTGTTTTCCGTCCCCGTGATACGCCGCCCCCGGACATCCACAATCCGGGTCTCCTGTCCGTCCTTGCCCCGGAGCAGTTCATCGTACTGCCGTTCAATTCCCGCTTTGCCGATGGAGTCCCCCTGCTGGTAGCCCTTGTTGTAGAGCATAGTCAGTTCGTCCCGGGTAATATCGCCCACATATCCGAGAATGTGGGCAATGCTGCCGGGGTCGATATAGTTCCGCATGGGCTTGGACTGCCAGGAAACCCCCGGCAGGGAATCCATATTTTCCGCCAGGGCGGCGATGGCGCTAAAGGGCACGTTCACCGCCACTTCCAGCGGCTGGTACAGGTAATAGTACTGGGCGGGAATTTTCCGCTCGATCTGGTCCCGGGAAACACCCAGGATCGCGCTGAGCCGATCCAGCAGGGCGGGCATCTCCCCCCGGGGCACTTCCGCGGGGGTCAGATTCACCGCAAAAGAATCAACATTCATGGCCAAGGGCTGGCTGAAACGGCGGTCAAAAATTTCCCCCCGCTGGGCGGGGATCACCGTCGTCCGCCGGGCAATATCCTGGGCCCGGGACCGGTACACTTCGCCGCTGAGAATCTGCATGGAAAAAAGCCGGACGCCGTAGATGATAAAAATAACAATAAAAAGGTATTTTAAAAAATTGATCCGCTTCTCCGTCCCTCCGGTTTCCGGCATATTAAGAAACGGCATTAGTCCCTCCTGCCCGCAAGCAGGCTGGGAAACAGCTTGAGCAGTCCGAAAAGGAAGGGGGCGCTCCCGGTGTTCAGTCCCAGTTCCACCCAGAACAACGGTTCGGTCAGGGAATAGGCGGGGACTGCTCCGGCAAACAGCAGGTGGAGCAGGAACAGGGCCAGGGCCTTGATAATGGTGGCGGCGGCGCAGAGGATCATGGGCAGAAAAAAGAAGTCCAGGAAAAAAGTCCCCTTCATTAGCCCCGCCAGGGCGCCGACAAGGGTGCGGATCAGGGTGTTCAGGCCCAAAAGCGGGTTGGCGGAAAGAAAATCCAGCAAGAGGCCGGAGAAAAAACCGGAAATCTGGCCCGTCATGGTTCCGTTCACATAGGCGGAATAAACGATGATCCCCAGGGCCAGATCGGGAACCGCATGGCAGATGGCCAGGCGGGAAAGGAGGGTGGACTGGAGAATCGCGGCGCAGAGGGCGAAAACAACGGCCCAGATGATATTTTTAGCCATCGCCCTCCCCTTCCTCTTCCTTTTGGATGTCTATGACAAATACATATTCCAGCCGGGAAAAATCAATCACCGGTTCCAGAACCAGATCCATGGAAATTTCGTAGTCCCGGTCGTTTATCCCCGTTACCCGGCCAATATTGATCCCCGCCGGATACACCCCTCCCAGGCTGCTGGACACGATCATGTCTCCATGGTTGATTTCGTCCCGGGCCCGTTTCTGGATAAAGCGCATCACCAGGGCGCCGTTGGGACTGCCCTGCCCTTCCACAATGCCCTCGTAGCGGGAAACCGCCAGCCGGGCCGCCACGGAACAGCTTACGTCGTAGAGGGGCAGCACCAGGCTTTCAAACTGCCCGGCCCGGATCACCTTGCCCACCAGCCCCTGGGTTCCGTTGTGAAAGGCGATAACCGCCATATTGTTGGTTACCCCCGCGTGTTTTCCCTTGTTGATGGCAAAGGCTTTATAGAGGTTGTCTGGGTCCCGGCCAATGATTTCCGCCGGAATGTGGCGGTAGCTGATGGTCCGGGAAAATCCCAGCTGTTCCCGGAGCCGCCGGTTTTCCTGGTCAATTTCCGCGGCGTTCCGCTCCAGTTGTTCATAGCGGGTGATCCGGTCCGTCAGCTCCGCGTATTCCCGCCGCAGGGCGGCCAGTTCCCGGACAGAAAGAACGGTTTGGGAAATGAGCGAAGACAGTTCGTGGATTCCCCCCCGGGCGCCGGAAAACATGGAGAGCCCCACGTCCTTAAAGTCAACGATGAAACTGCGGGCGGAAAAAAGCAGCGCCGAAAAGGAAACCAGGAACAGGAGGACAAAAACATACACCTCCGGACTGAGCCGCCGCCGCTGTTTCCGGTTCCTTTTTACCGCCATATATGCGTCAATTCAGGTCGTCATAGAGATTGCGGGAATCAAAGCCCTTGGTGTATTCAAAATACTTCCCCGCTCCCAGGGCCACACAATCCAGGGGCCGCTCGGCGATGATCACCGGCACGCCGGTTTCCTTGGATATCAGCTTGTCCAGTCCCTTGAGCAGGGAACCGCCGCCGGTCATGACAATGCCCCGTTCCACAATATCCGCGGCCAGTTCCGGCGGCGTCTGTCCCAGAGTGGCCTTGATTTCGTCGATGATCTGGGTGATGGGGTCTTTCAGGGCTTCCCGGACTTCCACGGAATCAATTTCCAGCCGCCGGGGCAGCCCCGTAATGGCGTCCGTACCCTTGACTTCCACCTTTTCGATGGTCTTGTCCGGCGACGCGTTGCCGATTTCAATTTTCAGCCGTTCCGCCATCTGCTCCCCGATGATCAGGTTGTGGACGCTCCGGACGTGTTTGATAATCGCCTCGTCAAATTCGTCGCCCCCCAGCCGTATGGCGTTGGTTACGACCATGCCACCCAGGGAGATGACGGAAATTTCCGTGGTGCCGCCGCCGATGTCGCAGATCATGTGGCCTGCGGGCTCCCAAATGGGAATATCCGCGCCGATGGCCGCGGCCCGGCTTTCTTCAATAACGATGACCTCCCGGGCCCCGGCCTTGTAGGCGCTTTCCTCTACCGCCCGGCGCTCCACCTCGGTAATGCAGGAGGGGATGCCGATCACCATCCGGGGTTTGATAAACCGGTAGCGGGGCAAAACCCGGGAAATAAAATAACGGATCATCTTTTCCGTAGATTCCAGGTCCGCGATAACCCCGTCCCGCATGGGCCGGATGGCGATAATGTTTCCCGGCGTTTTCCAGAGCATCCGCTTGGCGTCCGCCCCCACGGCGACCACTTTTTTGGTGCCCCGCTCCACCGCCACTACCGACGGTTCGTTCAGGACAATGCCTTTCCCGCGTATATAAATAAGCGTGTTGCAGGTTCCCAAATCAATGCCAATATCCGATGAATTGTTCCCAAACATAGTTCCTCCAGGTCCCTTTATCCGCGCTTTCCCGCGGGGTCTATTTTCATCAGGGAAGCTCCGAAAACCCAACCGGGGTTTCCGGAGGTTTTCGTACCCTCATTATGTTATATTCCCAGCCGGGTCCGGGCCCGGCCATGGGACGGATCCAGCCGGTACGCCCGCCGCCATTCCGCCCGGGCCCTGGTTACATCGCCCCTGGCGGAGTACAACTCCCCCAACTGGTAATGGGCCTCGGCATTATCGTCCGCCTCTTCCAGAACCGCCCCGTACTGAAACTCCGCCCCCCCGGCATCGCCGTTTTTCCCCAGCGCTTCTCCCAAAAGGAGCCGCGCCGCCACCCGGGTATGTATGTCCCGGGAAACCTCGATGCAGCGCGCAAGGTAGGCCTGGGCCGAATCCAGTTCTTCCAGAGCCAGATATGAACGGGCTATGGACAGCAGCAGCATATCCGACGGATATGAAGCGTCCGGGGAGGCTCCTTCTTCGGGCGCCAGGGCCTGGCTGAACGCCTCGACGCTGCCCCGGTAGTCCCGGAGCGCCGCGTGGGCCAGGCCCAGATATTCGGAAATATCCGCCGCCCGGTAGCGGAGGGACCGGGCTTTTTCAAGATACCGGACCGCCAAATCCGCATAGCCCGTTCCCTTGTAATAGTAGCCTTTTCCCAGCACATAATACACCCGCCCGTCGTTTTGGCTGTTTTTCAGCAGCATGGCTTTTCGCAGGGACCAGATGGACTCGTCAATATACCCCAGGGTGTCGGCGCTGTTGATCTGGGCGACGCCAAGCTGATAGGCCGAAAAACCGTGGAGGGTCAAAAAAAAATAATCCAGGGGCCGGGAATTCAGGGCGGCGCCGCTGGCGCTATACACCCGGTCATAGGAACCGGCTTCCCAGTATTCCAGCAAGTTCTTCCGTTCATTGCCCGTCCGGTTCTTCCGGCCAATAACGAGGAACAGGACGGCGGAAACAAGGATCAGCGCCGCCGCCAGCGCCAGGGCCTTGTGGATAGTCTTTACCCGGTGGATGCGTACCCCATAATCGGAACGGGTTCTCATGTCCCACATATACGAAGCAGAATAGTATATTTTTTATTATTAAGTCAATTGAGCTTGTTCCAAAATCCGGCGGGCGCGGACCCCCGGTTCGCGGAATTTGTTCAAAAACTGAAGTTTTTAAACAACTCTATTAAACCCTCGCCGTAAATAAAAAAGCGATGAACCATAAGCCGGGTTCAGTATAACGCTGCCATCTATCTTGTGCCGTTCCTTGCGGAAAGCATCCATGCAGTCTACCCGCGGCATTAAACGGGCCGTTCTGCCGCTGCTTGACTTTGCTCCTGATGAGGCTTGCCGTGCCGGAATTGTCGCCAATCCCGCGGTAGGCTCTTACCCTGCCTTTTCACCATTACCCCCGGGAACCGCCCCATACAGAACGGCCCCCGGGGGCTGTATATTTTCTGTTGCGCTCTCTGTCGGAAAGGGCTTTCGCCCTCCCCGCCCGGGGATTACCCGGCATCACGCCCTGCGGAGCCCGGACTTTCCTCAAGGCGGCGCCCGGCAGGCAAGCCCGCAAAAACGCCGCCCCGCGGCAGCATGGTTCATCGCCAAATTTACTCCTCGTAGTCGATGTTTACCTTTTCCTCCTCTTCTTCCTCGTCATCAAATTCTTCTTCAATGTCGTCCAGATCCGAGAGGCTCCCCGAATCCCCGCTGTCAAAGAATACTTCCTCGTCCTGCTCCGATTCCTCGTAAAACAAAATCCGGGAACAATAGGGGCAGAAGACAATATCCTGCCCCAGCCGGACATCGTTGGCGAACTGGACGGGGAGGATCATGTGGCAGCCCTGGCAGACATTGCCCTTGATGGCCACAATGCCCCGGCCCATTTTGTTCCGGATGATCCGCTCAAACTTGAACAGCACCTCCGAATCCAGGTCAGGCGTCAGCTCTTTTTCCTGCCTGACCAGATCGGCAATCTGCTTTTCCTTTTCCGCTATTTCGACTTCGATTTTGGCCCGGCGTTCCGCCAGTTCCTGCTCCTGGGCCTCGATAAGCGCGGCGTTCTGCTTCATCTGCTCGTCTAGGTCCGACAGGATCCGCTCCTCCCGCTGAAGGTCCTTGCGGTACTGCTGTTCCTTTTCCGAAGCGTCCCGGATTTCCTTGTCCAGCGCTTCATATTCCCGCTGGGTATTGATGGCGTCCATGTTTTTTTCCGCCCGTTCCCGGGCGGTTTCCGCATCAAGAAGGAGGTTCCGGAATTCCGCTTCCGCGGTTTTCGCCTTGTCATAGTCCTGGTTTTTCTCGATAAAGGACTTCTTGAGCCGGGCCAGAAGCTCTTCCTGGGTAACCAGCAGCTTCGGAATCTCCTGAATATCCTGCTCCAGGACGATTTTCCGGGAAAGAATATCCTGGAGGGTCCTTAATTTATCAAACACGTTATCCATCGCCATGTACTGCTCCCTTGCATATTTTAGCCGGAAAAAGCCACGGCTTTTCCCGGACCTGTCATCTTAAATTGCCGACTTGTTCCATCGAACCGGAACTTCGCGCCAACCGGGTTTGAAACAAGCTCAGTGGTCCAAATAATCCTTGAGTTTCCGGCTCCGTTTGGGGTGCCGGAGGCGGCGCAGGGCCTTGGCCTCGATTTGCCGGATCCGCTCCCTGGTTACGTTAAAGTAAAGTCCCACTTCTTCCAGCGTAAGGGAATACCCGTCCTCCAGGCCGAAGCGCATCTTGAGAACCTCCTGCTCCCGGGACGGCAGGGTGGAAAGAACCACCGAAAGCTGCTCCTGCAGCAGGGTAAAGGCGGTCTGGCTGGCGGGGTTTTCCACATCCTTGTCTTCGATAAAATCCCCCAAAAGGGAATCCTCTTCCTCGCCGATGGGGGTTTCCAGGCTGATGGGCTCCCGGGCCACATTTTTCACCGTCTTGACCCGCATGGCGGTCCAGCCCAGCCGTTCGGCGATTTCCTCGTCCGCGGGTTCCCGGCCCAGAACCTGCATCAACTGCCGGGATTCCCGGACCACCTTGTTGATCTGCTCAATCATGTGGACCGGAACCCGGATGGTCCGGGCCTGATCGGAAATGGATCGGGTGATGGCCTGCCGGATCCACCAGGTAGCGTAGGTGGAGAATTTAAAACCCTTCTGGTACTCAAATTTTTCCACCGCCTTGATAAGGCCGATGTTCCCCTCCTGAACCAGGTCAAAAAAGTGGAGCCCCCGGTTGGTATATTTTTTCGCAATGGAAACCACCAGCCTGAGATTTGCCTTGATCAGCCGGTCCTTGGCGTTTTTCATCATCACCTGGCCGTGGCTGATTTCCCGGGCCATCTGGTTGATGCTGTCGATAGATTCCTCGAATTCCGTCTCCATCTGCCTGAGTTTTTTCTCCGTCACCTGGATCAGGCGGATTTTTTCCTTGATTTCTTCGGAACTGAGTCCCAGTTCTTCTTCCAGCCGCTCCCGGTCTTCCCTGATGGTCAGGCCCCGGCCCAGGGCCCGCAGTTCCTTGAGGGAAGCCACCCGGAGGTGCTTTTCTATCCGCTCCTGCTCTTTTTTACAGCGTTTTATTTTTTTGGCGGCCTGGATAAACTTTTCCGAGAAACCGGCTATTTCTTCCGGGTGAATCTCCGCGTCATTGATGGCGTCCATAATCCGCCGCCGGATTTCCTGCAGGCCCGGATCCTCCGTTAAACTGCCGCCCCGGGCGATGATCCGCCGCTTCAGTTCAATGTAGGTCTTCATGTCCCCCAGGATAAGCTTGAGGGTGTCCTTGTAAAACTGGTTGAGCCGCCGGCGCTCCGTGAGGTATTCGGTGGCTTCTTTCTTGCTCAGGTTCAGTTCCCTGGGCTCCTTCTTTGAAAAAGCCCGCTGGGCGATGTGGTAAAATTCAGGAATGACCATCCCCGACTTTCTGATCACGCTTTTGATGATATTTTCCCCGCTCTCCATCTGCTTGGAAAGCTCCACCTCCTGCTCAGCGGTAAGGAGGTTCTCTCTTCCGATCTCCCGCAGGTACAGCCGGATGGGATCGTCCACCGAGGATTCCTTTTCGTTGTAGACCAGACGTTTTTTGTCCGCGTCCGCTTTTTTCCGGGTTTCCGGCTCCGCCTCGTCGTCTCCCAGATCCATATCGGTGGTGATCTGGACGCCGGCCTCGCCTAAACGGCTGAGCACCTGATCGATTATATCGGAATTTCCGGTATACTCCTCGGGCAGGAAATCGGAAAGTTCGTCGAAGGAAAGGGTTTTCTTTTCCTTGGCGTATTCAACCAGTTTCATAACCGCCGGATCAAGGGCCATGTCCGGCGCCGCCGGGGCCAGGGCTTTGGATGTGCGTAGTTCCGTCATTAGTTCGCTTCCTTAAGTAAACGTAATTCGGCATCAAGATGCACTTTCTCGGAGAGCAGATCCGCCAGGGTGGTTTCCCCGCGCCCTTCCCGGCTCTGCTCGTTTTTTGTGATCCGCAGTTCCGCAACAATTCTGGCCAGTCTGCGTTCCAGCCTTTTCTGTCGAATCTTCCTGATCCCATCCTCCACCAGCTTGTCGGGATTCATGGCAAACGCCTCTGAAACACCCTGTTGGATGACAAAATTCCGCAGGGCTTCGTCGCTTATCCGGGTTTTTAAATCATCCATGCCGGGCATATCGTTCCTTAACCATTCTTCCAACGCGATAAAAAGCTCCCTGGCGGCAGGATCGTCAAAATCCTCAATCACAAGAGCCGATCGCAACCTGGGGTAAAAATCGTGGTTTACCAGTACCGCCATAAGCAAAAAAAGCTCGTCATTCAAAACAACCGCCCGCCGGGCAGCGGTTCCGGCGTGTTTTGAGCCAAGGGTCCCCGGCCCTGCTGAACCTGCGGTTCCAGAGGAACCTGTGGCTCCCCTGCTGAACCGGAAAAAGTCCGACGCCACAGCCTGGCGTTCAACTCCGAGGGCGTCCGCTATAACGCCCAGGTAGGAATCCCGGGAAACTTCGGAATCCACGGTTCGCAGGTAGGGGAACAAAAA
>JAISBS010000044.1 GCA_031266075.1 Treponema sp. | reverse complement strand
CGGCGAACAGTCCAAGACAATTTCCACGGTGCTGAAAAAGATCAAGGATTCGATAGACAAGATCACAAAATCGACCGACGAGGTACTGAACAAGTTCGAGGCGATAGATACGGGGGTCAAGACGGTATCGGATCAGGAAGAGAACATCCGGGGCGCCATGGAGGAACAGAACACCGGGAGCCAGCAGATTCTGGACGCCATTGGCCAGCTTAACGAAATAACCCGGATGGTCAAGAGTAGTTCTGCGGAGATGTTGGAGGGAAGCAAAGAGGTGATCCACGAAAGCAAAACCCTGGACGCCGTTACCCATGAAATTACCAACGGGATGAACGAGATGGCCAGCGGCGCGGATCAGATCAACGTGGCGGTAACCCGGATCAACACGATCAGCGAGACGAACAAAGAAAACATCAATCTGCTGGTTCAGGAGGTGTCAAAATTTAAGGTTGAATAAAAGACGGGCGGGAACGGGCGCCCTGCTCTGCCCTCTGGTTTGTGGGATAAAAGGCCGCCGCCAGGCTGGGAACCGGACATCCGGGCCGGAATTTACCGCACGTCGGCCTGGGAGATGGTCAGCTTTCCGTCCGCTTTTCTGGTGGCGATCTTCTTGAAATATTCAAAATATTTCTTGTCGGTAACGGCAATATGGGTAAGAATCCACTCTTTCAGGAACCGGGTGAACGACAAAAGGGTAAACGGCTTTCCTTCATTAAAGGCCCTGACCTGCTCTACCACGGTCAGAACGAAGGCGTCATGCTCCCGTTTGTGTTCCCAATATCCGCTGAATTTGGTGGCAATCATGATCTTTTCTTCGGTTGCGAAGTGTACTTTGACATACTCAACAGCCTTGTTGATAACCTTCTTGAAGTACGCCCGCTCCTCTTCCTCATCGCCGATACAATGATTAAACAGGTCATTTGTCAGTTTCAGAAGCTCTTTGTGCTGGTCATCAACCAGTTTGACGCCTACTGAAAAAGTTGAAGACCATTTTACCAAATCAGACTGTGCCATAGTGTATCCTCAATATAATTACGCTCATACTAATGATAAACCCCCCTTGCCGGATCTGTCAATCTTTTCAGATCGTTTTTTTGCTTCATTAATACGACAGACAGGGCGCACCCGGGCTTATCCCATCGGTCTGAAAAGCCTCCCCTGCCGGTACCGAAGGCCCTTCATTCGGGTCATATATTACTATCGGCTGAACGGGGAAAAAAATCAAGTGTTTCCCATCCGAAGCCCAACTGTGACATATTTTGGAAATTCGTCATAAATGTGAATCTTGTATCGGAACCCGCGCTCCGGTATAATGGCCCTATCATGGTTTTTGACTGCCACGCCCATATTTACCCGGAAAAGATCGCCGCCAAAGTGGTGGGCAATATCGGAAATTATTACCAAATTCCCATGGCCTGCGACGGCACGGCGGAGGGCCTTTTGGCTGCGGGCCGCCGGGGGGGAATCGGCAAATTTATCGTCTTTTCCGCCGCCGGAACCCCGGCCCAGGTGGAACGCATCAACAGCTACATCAGCGCGGTCTGCGGGGAACACCCGGAATTTACCGGCTTCGGTTCCCTTCACCGGGATATGGAAAACCCCGGCGGCGAGATCGAGCGGCTTATCGGCCTGGGGCTTCAGGGGATTAAATTCCACCCGGATATGCAGAAATTCAACATTGACGACCCGCCCATGATGGACATTTACGCTCTGCTGGAGGGCAGGCTCCCCGTGGTGTTCCACACCGGGGATTACCGTTCCGATTTTTCCCACCCCCGGCGGCTTGCCAGGGTGCTGGACAATTTTCCCAAACTGGTTGCCGTGGCGGCCCATTTCGGCGGCTGGTCGCTCTATGACCTGGCGCTGGAATATTTCCGGGACCGTTTCTGTTACCTCGATGTTTCCAGCGCCATCCCCTACCTCGGCAACCGGCGGGCGGAGGAGTTGATTGGCATATATGGCCCGGAGCGGATCCTCTTTGGCTCCGATTATCCCATGTGGGACCCCGCGGAGGAACTCCGGCGGTTTGAGACATTGAAACTCCCCGCGGGGGACAAGGACCTGATTTTATACCAAAACGCCCAACGGCTTTTAGGGCTGACCTAAGCCTCCGCCTGGCAGTTTGTTGCGCTTCGCGCATAAAATAGAGTTGTTTAAAAACTTCAGTTTTTGAACAAATCCACTTAAAAGCAGCAAAAATGCGGAGCATTGAAACCCGCAGGGTTTCTTGCGCGACTTGTGTCGGACTTTAGTCCGCGATAACCAACCGGGTTATTGAACAAGTCCAATCTCCAGGCAAACTGCCACAAGAGCCTATTTATCGTGGTTTTTGTGTCTTTTTTCATGGAGAAAAGACACAAAAATCCACAAGCGCAACAGACTCCTAGTTCTGGCCTGCGGCGGTCTTGAAGGCGGTCCAGGCAAGGATGTGGGCGCCCTCCGCTTCCGCGCCAATATTCCGGATCATCTCCATGTCCACATTGAAACCTTCGGGAAGGGTGAGCAGTTCGCGGTATTCGGCGCTGATCAGGGGATCCGAGGCGGCGTTGGTGCTGTAGTAGCCGAGAAACTCAAAACACCGGGCCCCTCGTTCCGCGTCGAGGATATAGTCCAGGAAGGCATAGGCCGCATCGGGGTTCGGGGCCTGGTTGGGGATGAAGCCCGCCATGATGCCGAAGCCGATGCCCTCTTTGGGGAACACTGCCGCCAGATTCGGGTTCTCCATCTTCGCCGTGGTTGTCTGGGAGGTATACATTACCGCGACGGAGATTTCGCCGGAGATAAGTTCGTCCTGGAGGTTGTCGTCCCGGATCAGGCGGATATTCGGCGCCAGTTCCACGAGCCGGTCCCCGGCCCGGCGGATAAGCGAAAGGTCTTCGGTGTTGTAACTCTGGCCCAGGACTTTCAGGGCCATGCCGTTGATGACCCGGTAGTTTTCGATGATCCCCACGCTGCCGGCCAGGGATTTGTCCCAGATATCCGCGTAGCCGGTGATGTCTATTTTTACGGTCTCCGGGTTGTAGACAATGGTCTGGACTCCCGCGCCATAGGGGACGGTGTATTCATCCGCGGGATCGTAGAACTGCCCCTGGTAGATGGGGTTGATGTTTCCGTAGCCGGAAAGCCGGCTCTTGTCGAGCTTGTGTACCAGCCCTTCGGCAATTGCTGTCTCGACGATGTAATCGTCGGCGATGATCAGATCGTAGCCGCCGCCGGCGGCGGCCTGGAGCCGGGTGAGCATGGCTTCACCGGAATCAAAATTGACGTAGTTGATTTTGAAGCCCCGGTCTTTTTCAAAGCCCTCCAGAATCTCCCGGGGAAACATTTCGTCCCAGGTGTAGAGGGTAAACTGGTTCTTCCCCCCGGCGGAGGCCGATTTTCCACAACCCGCCGTCTGAAAGACAAGGGCCGCTGCCAAAAACAGGACTATCATTTTTTCCATACTCACACTCCTCTTTATTTGTCAAAATAACCCGCGGGGTTGTTGATTATTTTATCGTATTTTTTGTTTTCTTCTTCCAGAAGCCGCAGCTGCATTTTGTCTTTCTCAATCTCCAGCGCCAGTAGTTCCTTTTGTTGTTTTATCATTTCCGTTTTATTTTTTTTGCTTTTATATATAAAATGAAACACGATGCCGGGCAGTCCCACAAAGAGTGATAATACGGCGATGCTTCCGGTTATTACCGAGGTTAAATCCATGTCCTATTTATACCGTGTTGTAGAAAATTTGTCAAATTTCCCGCGGCGATTCGGAGGCAGCCTTTTTTGTTTTGCGGGCCCCTTTTGGCCGGGCCAGCCAGGCGGCGCAGAGGGCCAGCGCCATGGTGGCGATAAACAGCAGGGTGCAGAGGGCGTTGGTTTTTGGCGACACGCCGGTTTTTAGCTGGGAATAGATCCTGATGGGCAGGGTGTTGGTGTGAATCCCCGTAACAAAGACGCTGATGATCACATCGTCAAAACTCATGGCAAAGGAGATGAGCATCCCCGAAACCACCGCGGGGAGGATTGCCGGCAGGGTGATGTCGTAAAAGGCCCGCATTTCCCCGGCCCCCAGATCCCGGGCCGCTTCGGCGCAGCTTTTATCGAGCCCCGCAAGCCGGGCCTTGACCAGCAGAAAAGGGTAGGGGATGCAGAAGGCGGTGTGGGCGATGACCAGGGTGAAGAGTCCAAAGGGCAGGCCCAGAAGGGCAAAAAAGGCCAGAAACACCATGCCCAAAATAATTTCGGGGATCATGATGGGGAGGATAGACAGGTACTCCATGATCTTGCCGCCTGCGGAAAGAGGCCGGGAGCGGATTTTTCCCCCTGCGGCGGAAGCGCCAAAGGCCCCCAGGGTTCCCAGAATCGCGGCGGCCAGGCTTGACAGGATCGCCAGCGCCAGGCTGTTCCGCAGGGCCTCGAACATGGCCCGGTCCCGGAACAATTCGGCGTACCATTTCAGGGTAAAACCGCTCCACACCGAGGAGATGCGGCTTTGGTTAAACGAGTAGATTATCACCAGCAGGATGGGGATATACATGATGACCAGCGTCAGCGCGATAAACAGCGCCGAGGGCCTGAACGTTTTCCGGTCTGGCCGGGTCATGGCGGACCGGTTCATACCAGGCCTTCCAGATCCCCGGAACGGGTCAGGCGGCGGTACAGATAGAGGAAGAGGCTTGTGAGGATCATCAGTACCACGCTGAGGGCCGCGGCAAAGGGCCAGTCGTGGGCCTTCATCAACTGTTCCTGAATCAGGTTGCCGACCAGCACTACCTTGTTGCCCCCCAGAATGTCGGCGATAAAGTAGAGCCCCATGGAGGGGATGAAGGTGAGGATAAAGCCCGAAAAAAGGCCCGGCATGGTGAGGGGGAAGCTGACGCTGAGGAAGGCCCGCAGCCGGGAGGCCCCCAATACCCTGGCCGCCTCCACGAGGCCCCAGTCCAGTTTTTCCGCGCTGGCGTATACGGAGTAGATCATAAAGGGCAAAAGGGCGTAGATCATGCCGGTTACTACCGAGGAGTAGGTGTAGAGGAGCCGGAGGGGGCCGCCGGTAAGATGGAGGCCCATGAGGACCGCGTCCAGAATGCCGTTGGCCCGGAACATGATGATCCAGCCGTAGAGCCGCATGAGGGAACTGGTCCAAAAGGGGATGATGAGGAGCATCATCACCCGGCCCCGCCAGCGGGGACTTAGCCGGGCCATGAAGTAGCCGAAAGGGTAGCCGATCAGGGCCACCAGCGCGGTGCTGGTCAGGGCCAGCCGGATCGACTGTTTGAAGGTTTCCAGGTACACCGGATCGAAGATCCGCCGGTAATTTCGGAGGCTGAACTCCGCGGCGACCCCCCAGGCCCCTTCCCGCCGCATAAAGCTCAGGGCCAGCATATAGATCAGGGGCCCCAGTACAAAGATCAGGGTAAAGAGGTACATGGGCAGCGCCGAAGGGGGAAAAAAGCGCCGGGCTTTCATGCTTCCTCTTCCCGGTCTACCAGCACCGCCTTGTCCGCCTGCCAGCTTGCCCAGATCGCGTCTCCTGCGGAAAGGGGGCTGTCGATGCCGCTGCGGCTGGCGCTGATCTCCGCCGCCGGGCCTTCCCCGGCGTTTTCCAGCCGGGCGGTGATCCTGAGTTGGCCCCCGGCGAAACTTTTCCCCGTTATCACTGCCGCCAGTCCCGGCGCCGCCGGTTCCGGGGACAGCGCTTCCCCGGAACCGGAGCGCCGGGGCCGGAAATCCACATATTCCCCCCGGATCGCCAGCCGGATCCGCTCTCCGGGCCGGGGCCCCCGGCGGGACTCACATTCAAGCGCCGCCTGGCCGCTGGGGTGTTCAAAGGCCAGGAGGTCCCGGCCCCCGCCCCGGTCCGTCCGGGAGATCAGCCGCCCCTCCAGAACATTGGCGTTTCCCACAAAGCGGGCCACAAAACTGGTTTTGGGATGATCGTACACCTCCGGGGCGGAACCGATCTGCTCAAAGCGGCCATCCCGCATCACCACAATCCGGTCCGACATGGTAAGCGCTTCTTCCTGATCGTGGGTTATATATATGAAAGAAATGCCCAACTGTTTCTGGAGCCGTTTAAGTTCAATCTGCATCTGGCGGCGGAGCTGGAGATCCAGAGCCCCCAGCGGTTCGTCCAGCAGCAGGACTTTGGGCCGGTTCACCACCGCCCTGGCCACCGCCACCCGCTGGCGCTGGCCCCCGGAAAGGGCCTCGGGCATCCGTTTTCCATAGCCGCCAAGCTGAACCAGTTCCAGGGCTTCGGCCACGGTTTTTTTTATCTCCGCCCTGGGCCGCCGCCTGATTTTAAGGCTGTAACCGATGTTCTGCTCCACGTTCATGTGGGGGAAAAGGGCGTAGTTCTGGAATACCATGTTGACGTTCCGTTTGTCCGGTTCCAGGGCCGTAACGTCTTTTCCGTCAAGAAAGACCCGGCCTGAATCGGCCTGTTCAAGCCCGGCGATAATCCTGAGGGTAGTGGTTTTTCCGCAGCCCGACGAGCCCAAAAGGGTGATAAATTCTCCCCGATTGACGGAAAGATCAAGGCCCCGCAACACGTCAATTCGGCCAAAACTTTTTGTAATTCCCTCAAGACACAAGAGTTTTTGAGCGTACACCAACGTTGCTCCTTTTTTTTAAACAGACTCAATGTAGTATGTTTTGGGGTGAATGTCTATCGGACGCAGGATAATGGTCTTGTTCAGTACCCCGCTCACCGGTTCGCGGAGGGGCTTTGACAAAGGGGCTTATCTGCGGACATTCACGGGTATTGCCCGCCCTGGCCCTTGCAGAACCGGGCCTGGGCCGCGTCCAGGGCGGTGAAAATGAGAAACCCGATGGCGGCAAGGCAGAAGATGCCGAAGTACATCTGGATATAATCCGCCCGCATCCAGGTATCGATAATGTAAAAGCCCAGGCCCCGGGTAGTACCGTAGCTTTCCGCAATCATGAGAACCGATATGGCCGTTCCCGCCGAGACCCGCAAGCTGGAAAAAATCGCCGGCAGGGCGGCGGGGATAGTGATATGCCTGAACCGGTTCCAGTGGCTGGCATTGAGGGACGTAAAGAGGTCGTAGTCCTCTTCGGGGATCTGGCGCACCGCGTCCCGGATGGAAATGATAAGCTGGAACACAATAATCAGCGCGGTGATGATGATTTTGGAAAGCTCCCCGATGCCAAAAAGGAGCATGATGATGGGCATAAGGGCCAGCTTCGGCACCGGATAACTCAGATAGGTAATGGGCGAAAGCAGTTTGTCCGCCCGGCGGCTATAGCCCATGAGGATCCCGGCGACAAGAGCGATGAACAGGGCGGCGGAAAGCGATATGAGCGTCCGGGAAACGCTGGCGGCGATATGCCCCAGGACGCCGTTTTTCAGGGCCTTGTCCCAGGAAAGGTATACGTCTATCGGGCTTGGAAAAACCCGGAGCCGCAGAGTCTTCGACAGGGCGAGCCAGAGAATGTTAAAGATTATAAAATAAATGAAATAGTTTATCTTTTTCATTGGTATCCGTATATTCAAAGATATGGCCGTTTCTGTCCATCACCAAAATCCGTTTTGCCAGATTGACGGCTTCGTATACATTGTGGGTGATAAAAAGAGCGCTGACCCGGTGTTCCGACCACACCCGCAAAAAAAGTTCCTGGGCCTTTTGTGCCGTCAGCATATCCAGGGCGGAGAAGGGCTCGTCCAGCAGCAGGAGGTCCCGGGCGGAAAGAACCGCCCTGGCCAGGGCGACACGCTGTTTTTGCCCCCCCGAAAGCTCGCGGGGGTATTTTTTCAAAAGACCGTCAATCTCCAGTGATTCCGCCACCGGATGTATGTCGCCCCTTTCTCCCTTCAACAGCAGGGGCAGGCGGATGTTTTCCTCCACGTTCTTCCAGGGGAAAAGGCCGTAATTTTGGGGAACATAGCCGATGGAAAATTCTTCTGCCGCCCCCCGCCCGGACACATACCGGACTTCTCCTGAAAATTTTTTTATGATTTTTGACAATATTTTGATGAAGGTGGTTTTGCCGCATCCCGAAGGGCCAATGAGCGCGCACAGCTCCTGCGGCATAATATCCAGAGACACATCTTTTACGATCTCCCGCTCGCCGTACCCGAAGGAAAGATTCCTGACGTGTATCAATATGTTACCAGCGCCGCATCAATGGCCGCAGCCCGGTCAAAATCCGCGCCGATAAGCCCCCGTTCCCAAAGCCAGTCCGCAGTCAGGTTAATATCCGCCATGCCGGGCGGCGCGGCCCTGGCGTAAATATCAAGGGCGGCGTTTTGTACGCTGGCCTCCGTAAAGCCGAAGCTTTCGATTAACACCGGGGCCAGGTCTTCACGGCTGTGGCTGCCAATGTACTCGACCCCCATGTCGTAGGCCTGGTACATTTTTTTGATCAGACCACTTTTTTCGCGGAGGGCTCTTCCGGTGAACATGATCCCCGTGATGGCAAAGCCCTGCTCAATGTTGGTGGTAAGGAGCCTGTGCCCATCCATCAGGGCCGCGGCGGCCAGAGGATCTGGCAGGGCGGTGGCGTCAATGTTGCCGCTCTCCAGCATTTGGTAGCGCAGGGGGATACGGTTTATTTCCACTTTTTCCACATCGGCCCCGGAAAGACCCGCCGATTGCAGGGCCGTGTCCACACAAAAATCAATCACCGTGTTCTGGGAAACCGACACCTTTTTGCCCTTCAGTCCCGCCAGGCTGTCGACCCTTGAGTTTTTTCCCGCGATAATATAAAAGGGCGCCGAACAGCCGGAAACCAGCTTCAGGTCTATGCCCCCGGCTTTCTGCAAAAGGGCCCCGGTGTAGTCGATGACGGTGCCGTCCACATTCCCGCTCTGGAACGCCGCGTCCCGTTCCGTGGCCGCGTAAAATTGTTTGATTTCCAGGTCCAGCCCCAGCGCTTCCGTGTATCCCTCTTTGATGGCCACGGCCAGGGGAAGATAATCCATGGAGGGCATGACCCCCAGGGTTAAAACGGTTCCGGTCTCCTTTTCCGCGCAGGCGGAAAGGATCATAATCAACAAGCCAAACAACACTTTTTTCATACGCGGACCCCTCTGAAAAAATTTTGGACGTTTCCGGCAGCCCGGTCTGCCTGCGGATAAAGGGAACCTCCGGAAATCCAACCGGGGTTTCCGGAGGTTCCCTCAATTATATTACAGGGAATTGGACCTGTTCAATATTAAACCCCTCGCCACGAATCAAAGGGGGGCGCTTTTTCCAGAACTCCGGCGATGCGGCAGTGTTCCGGCAGGAGGAGGCCGGGATCCTGTTCCAGAATGGCGAATGCGTCATCCCGGGCCCGGGCCAGTTCCGCCACATCCCGAACCGGATCCGCAATCCCCAGGCTCAGGTAGCCGGACTGTTCAACGCCCGCGATCTGGCCGGGCCCCCGGAGTTTTAAGTCTTCCTCGGCGATGACAAAACCGTCGGCGTGTTCCAGCATCACCTTAAGGCGGGTTTTGCCGTCTTCGGTCAGCTTGTCCGAATAGATAAGGAAACAGTAGGCTTGATCCTGCCCCCGGCCCACCCGTCCCCGGAGCTGGTGAAGGGCCGAGAGGCCGAAGCGTTCCGCGTGTTCCACTACCATGCAGGTAGCGTTGGGCACGTCCACCCCCACTTCCACTACACTGGTGGCAGCGAGGATGCGGATCTCCCCCCGGCGAAAGGCTTCCATGATCCGCTGTTTCTCCGTTTCCTCCACCCTGGAGTGGATCAGGGCCGCGGAGTATTGGGGAAAGACTTCCCGGGCAAGCCGTTCCGACATGGAGACCGCGTCCTTGCGTCCGCCGCCGGAACCGCCCTTGCCTTCGTCCTCACCATCATTTTCATTTTCATCCTCGTCAACATCGCCGATAAGGGGGTAGACAAAATACGCCTGATGCCCGGCAGCCAGCTCTTTCCGCACAAAATCGTAAACCTTCCCTTCGTTGGACTCTCTGGCCAGATGGGTCTTCACCGGTTTTCTGCCCGGCGGCATATCCCGGATCACCGACACGTCAAGATCGCCGAAGATCGTCAGGGCCAGAGTCCGGGGGATAGGAGTGGCGCTCATCATAAGCAGATCCGGGCGATCTCCCTTGGCCATGATGAGAGCACGCTGGGTAACGCCGAAGCGGTGCTGTTCATCCACCACCACAAGCCGCAAATCGCGGTAGATCACATCCTGGGAAAAAAGGGCGTGGGTTCCGATAACAATGTCAATGTCCCCGGCGGCCAGACTTTTCAGCAGGGCTTTCCGTCCCGCGGCCCGAATGTTCCCCGTAAGAAAACAGGGCCGGATCCCCAACGGTTCCAGCAGCCGGGCAGCGTTCTCCGCGTGCTGGCGGGCCAAAAGTTCCGTGGGAGCCATCAGCGCCGCCTGCCCCCGCCGCGTCCCCAAAGCGCCGCCGTTCATTAGATCGTTTTCCGCCGGGCCGTCCACCACCCGCAGCGCCGCCAAAAAAGACACCAGCGTCTTCCCGGATCCCACATCCCCCTGGAGAAGCCGCGCCATAGGGTAGGGGCCGTCCATGTCCCGGTTGATCTCCGCAACGGCTTCCATCTGGCCGGGAGTAAGATCAAAGGGGAGCCGTTCCAACAGGCGGGACTGCAAAAGGGAAAAGCGGGGAGGGGGGGCGATTTCCGAACCTGGTTCCGGAGGCGTTTGCATAGTTGTCCGCCCCCCCTGCGCTCCAAAGCCTGCGGCTTTTCCGCTACCCCCCAAGTGGGTGTTATTACCATCGTGAGGGGGGCGCCGTGTTACCTGTGCGCTGGACAGGCTCAATATTTCGCCTGCCTCATCGGGCGCCCCCTGCGCTCCAAAGCCTGCGGCTACCCCCCCCGCGAGGCGGTTTCCGGGCGCGGATTTTTTCCGTTCCAGGGCCCGGCGGCCCACCATGATTTCGAGGTAGAAAAGTTCCTCCCAGATAAGAGTTTTCCGGGCCCGATCCCGTTCTTCCATGGAGGCAGGGAAGTGAATGGCCCGGATCGCCTGGGACTTGGGAAAGAGGGCCTCCCGCTCGATAATCTCCGGGGGGAGTTCGTCGTCCAGATTTTGCGTGTATTGGCGCAGGGCCGTGGCGGTGAGCCGCCGGAGCCATACCTGTTTGAGGCCGCCGCTTAGGGGATAGACGGGCAGGATCCGGCCAAAGTGGGCCCCGGCCCCGGACGGCGGGCCGCCAGGTTCAACCCCCCCGGAGTCCAGGGCTTCAAATTCAAAACTGGAAGACTGGATTTCGCCGTATTTGTAAAAAAAGCGGCCCCAGAGGCGGTAGCGGTTTCCGGTAACAAGTTGTTTTTCCAGAAAGGGGCGGTTGAAGCAGACCAGCACCGCCCGGCCGCTTTCATCCTCAATGTGAACCTTGAGGGTCTTCATGCGGCCAAAGCCGATCCAGTCATGGGCAATAACCCGGACGATGCTGTTCACCGGGGCCCGGATAAAATCCCGGATCGGCGCGGGGCGGCTCCGGTCTTCCCAGTCCCGGGGATAATAACAGAGGAGGGCCGCCACCGAAGAGACGCCCGCCCCCGCCAGGGCCCGGACTGCGGCGGGACCGGCCCCCCGGATGCCGTTCACCGGTCCGGCAAGTTCCCGGAGAAACATGGCCCTAGACAGGGAGCTTAATCAAAAGGGCCGCCGCCAGGTTGACGGCAAGTCTCCCCCCAATCAAGAGGGCCAGCAGGACCGCGATGGCAACGATCATCCCCGTGCGGTAATTGACCAGCCGGTTTCCGAAAATGGTCCGGGAAACACGGTACAACACGGGCCGGGCAATGGCTTCGACAATCCTCCAGAAATTGCCATAAATATTCCGGTTGGTCAGATAGGCAAAGAGCCGGAGCCCCAGAACGATGATGCAGAAACCCAGCAGAAAAGAAGCCACCGACCAGAGGGAAGAAAGGATGATGGTCAGCATGATCCCCAGGCTGATGGACCCATAATAGGCAATGGTGGAAAAAATAGTTTGAACCAGGGACAGGGCCGCCATGCCGAGGATGGGGGAAAGATCCAGAAAACCCGCCCGCAGAGGAAAGCGCCGCCACCAGTTCAGATACGGGTCGGTAATATTGCCGAGAATTTCTACGGGCCTGCCGAACCGGACATTACCGAACCAGCCAAGCATGATCCGAATGAAGATAAGAAGCATATAAAGCCCCGCGGCGCCGGCCAGCAGGTTCATAACAATCCGCATGGCATAAGTTTAACAGAAATTTCCGCCGGAGTCGAGAGTATTAAGGAAGCTGTCCGAACAAGTTTTTCAAAGGTCCATATGTCGCTTTTCGGACAGCCTCATCCGGAAACCATCCGGGTTGGACCCTTCGTAGTGAATTAAAATTTACACACTAAAGTTGTTTAAAAACTTCAGTTTTGAACAAATCCGCTTAAAAGCAGCAAAAATGCGGAGCATTGAAACCCGCAGGGTTTCTTGCGAGACTTGCAAGCTAACCCTTGGTTAGCCGATAACCAACCGGGTTATTGAACAAGTCCAATAAGTTATGTGCAATGTGTCCATAAAATATGGTTTTTAAAAAATTTAAATATACATAATTCCATTGAAAAAAATAAATTATATAGTATAATAATATTATGAAGAAACAATATTATTTATCAGTAATATTATTTTTAACTGTGTCCATATCAATTTTTCTCAAAAAATTGAATTCGGTAGATTTGTTTATGAATATAATAACAAAAGATATTCTGTAGAAGTTTTAGGCAAAATAATTCTAAATCAATATCAAAGAAACAATTTTGATATTTATGAAATCCATGTAAATCCATCACTTATGGAACTTATAATATTTGACAAATCGAATGAATTATTAAAAAAATATTTTTATACAAATTATTATATTGATATAAATAATAATATTATAACATTATTATCACCCCCGCATTTTAATATACCATATGAATATTCGACTATATGGGAAATATATATAAATAATGAATTGAAATATAATGGTATAAAAATAAATGGAAAAATAAGGTTTGAAGAAAATGATATACAAATAAGAATATATGGCGGGGAAGAAATAGTATTAATAATGGAAAAGGAGTAAAAAAGTAGTATACGGACACACTGTGCATAACGTTCCGGCTGTTTACGCTTTTTTGTCCTGTGGCCTTACCGGGCCGGCAGGCGGCTCGGGCTACGGTTTTGCTAGGTCAGTCGCTACGCACAGACCTTCGGTCTGAACATTCCCACTTTTGATTCGTAGCGAAGGGTACATACCCCGCCCTTTAGGGCGTTATAAAGGGTATGTACCCTGAGTCTAATACCTTATGAGAACAACATACCTCGTCCCTTTAGGGCGAGGTTGTTGAT